>NZ_JBHYUG010000005.1:37523-117059 GCF_042749375.1 Streptomyces sp. NPDC059477
GCACGCCACAGTGCCGCCGGGGCTTTCGTTTTCTCGCGTACGCAGGCGTATAACGGCACAAGACGCTCAAAGGCTTGTGTGATCGGATGGCCAGGCATTGTGAGCATGCCTGGGAGGTGGGAGACGCGTGCGCGGGCCGCTCCGGCACGGCTTCCGGTACTGACGCTTCCTCAGGAGGACAAGTGGGACGACTCTTCGGGACGGACGGCGTGCGCGGCGTCGCCAACGTGGGACTGACGGCCGAGATGGCGCTCGGGCTGTCGGTCGCGGCGGCCCACGTACTGGCCGAGGCGGGCACGTTCGCCGGCCACCGGGCGACGGCGGTGGTCGGGCGGGACCCGCGCGCGTCCGGGGAGTTCCTGGAGGCCGCGGTGGTCGCCGGTCTGGCGAGCGCGGGCGTGGACGTACTGCGGGTGGGCGTGCTGCCGACCCCGGCGGTCGCCTATCTGACCGGCGCGCTCGGCGCCGACCTGGGCGTGATGCTCTCCGCCAGCCACAACGCCATGCCGGACAACGGCATCAAGTTCTTCGCCCGCGGCGGCCACAAACTCGCCGACGACCTGGAGGACCGGATCGAGTCCGTCTACGAGGAGCACCGCACCGGCGCGCCCTGGGACCGGCCGACCGGCGCGGGCGTGGGGCGGGTACGGGAGTACACCGAGGGGTTCGATCAGTACGCCGCCCATCTCATCGGCGTACTGCCGAACCGGCTCGACGGGCTGAAGATCGTCCTGGACGAGGCGCACGGGGCGGCGGCGCGGGTGTCGCCGGAGGCGTTCTCGCGGGCCGGGGCCGAGGTCATCACCATCGGGGCCGAGCCGGACGGGCTGAACATCAACGACGGGTGCGGGTCGACGCACCTGGGGCAGCTCACGGCGGCCGTCATCGAGCACGGCGCGGATCTGGGCATCGCGCACGACGGGGACGCCGACCGGTGCCTGGCCGTGGACCACACCGGTGCGGAGGTCGACGGGGATCAGATTCTCGCCGTGCTGGCGCTGGCCATGCGGGAGCGGGGGGCGCTGCGGTCGGAGACCGTGGTGGCGACGGTGATGTCGAATCTGGGCTTCAAGCTGGCCATGGAGCGTGAGGGTATTCACGTGGTGCAGACCGGGGTGGGGGACCGGTATGTGCTGGAGGAGATGAAGGAGCACGGGTTCGCCCTCGGCGGTGAGCAGTCCGGGCATGTGATCATCCTCGACCACGCGACGACCGGGGACGGCACGCTGACCGGGCTGATGCTGGCGGCGCGGGTCGCGCAGAGCGGGCGGTCACTGCGTGAGCTGGCGGGGGTCATGGAGCGGTTGCCGCAGGTGCTGATCAATGTGCCGGATGTGGATCGGTCGCGGGTGGGGTCGTCGGGGGATGTCGCGGCGGCGGTCGCCGAGGCGGAGCGGGAGCTGGGGGCGAGCGGGCGGGTGCTGCTGCGGCCTTCCGGGACCGAGCCGTTGGTGCGGGTGATGGTGGAGGCGGAGGATATCGAGCAGGCTCGGGCCGTGGCGGGGCGGTTGGCTGATGCCGTGAAGTCCGCGCTGGGGTAGTTCCGGGGCGGGTTCGGGGTGGGGGGCTTCGTCGTTGCGGGGTTTCCGGTGCGTCGTGGCTGGTCGCGCAGTTCCCCGCGCCCCTAGGCGCGCCGCCCTGCTCGGGGTTTGAGGTTCTGGCGGGTTTTTGACCAGAACCACTTCTGGGCCAGCAGGGTCAGGGTGGAGGCCAGGATGATTCCCAGGAGGTTGAGGAGGAGTTGTTCGGTGGAGCCCCAGGTCTGGGCGGGGTCGCCGTAGGCGAAGGCCACGGCGGCGTTGGCGGCGGCCGGGACCGTCGTGACGGAGATGGCCACGCCGACCAGGGCGCCCGACTTGGCCGAGGTCAGGGAGAGGGTGCCGGCGGCGCCGGCCAGGACCGCCACGACGAACGAGAACCAGTCGGGGGCGTACACGAAACTGGTCTGCGGGCGCTCGCCCTCCAACTGGGCCTCGGTGAACAGGCCCACGGCGTCCATGAAGAGGCTGAACCCGACCGTCACCACCATCGCCACCGCGAACCCGACCAGCAAGGCGATCAGGGAGCGGGCCGCCAGACGGGGCCGGCGGCGGACGATCGACGTGGAGATACCGGCCAGCGGGCCGAACTCCGGGCCCACCGCCATCGCGCCCACGATCAGGATCGCGTTGTCGAGCACGACACCGCAGGCCGCGATCATCGTGGCCAGCGTGATGAACGCGAGATAGGTGAACGAGAGCGTGGACTCCTCGTGGGTGGCGTCGGTGAGGTGGTCCCACAGGACCGCGTCCGCGGCCTCGCCGGGGGCCTCCTCCTCGGCCTTGGTGCCGCGCCTGGACAGGGACAGGTCGATGTTCTCGACAGCGATCGAGCCGTTGTCCTCGATGCCCAGGTCCTGGAGTCCGGTGAGGAGTTCGTCGCCCGCCTCCCGGGCGACATCGCACATCACCACATCGCCCCGCGGGTTGCGGGCCGCGCCCTCCATCACCACCAGATGCGTGGTGCCGACGGTGTGCTCGATGAGACGCACCACGTCGGCGGTCCGGTCGGCCGGGGTGATCAGGCGCAGATGCAGCAGCATGACGCCTTTCTAACAGGCGTCCGGCGCGGCTCTCACACCTTTCGCAGGCTCAGGCGCTGCACCTTGTGGTCCGGCCCCTTGCGTACGACGAGGGTGGCCCGGCCCCGGGTGGGGGCCACGTTCTCCACCAGATTGGGCCTGTTGATGGTCCGCCAGGTCGTACGGGCGTAGTCCAGTGCCTCCTCCTCGGAGACCTGGGTGTACTTGCGGAAGTACGAGGACGGGTTCTGGAACGCGGTGGCCCGCAGCTTGCGGAAACGATTCAGGTACCAGCGCTCGATGTCCTCGGGGCGGGCGTCGACGTACACACTGAAGTCGAAGTAGTCCGCGAGGCCGACGCGGGTACGGCCGTCCTTGCCGGGGAGGGCGGGCTGGAGGACGTTCAGGCCCTCCACGATGAGGATGTCCGGGCGGCGGACCACGAGCTTCTCGCCGGGGACGATGTCGTACTTCAGATGGGAGTAGACGGGGGCCGTGACCTCGTCCTTGCCCGCCTTGATGTCGGCGACGAACCGGGTCAGGGCGCGGCGGTCGTACGACTCGGGGAAACCTTTCCTCGCCAGTAGTCCGCGCGCCTCCAGCTCCTTGGTGGGCAGCAGGAAGCCGTCCGTGGTGACCAGCTCGACGCGCGGGTGCTCGGGCCAGCGGGAGAGCAGCGCCTGGAGGAGCCGGGCGACGGTCGACTTCCCCACGGCGACCGAACCGGCCACCCCTATGACGAACGGGGTGCCCGACTGCGAGCCCTGTTCGCCCAGGAAGGTGTTCAGCGCGCTGCGCAGCCCGGAGGAGGCGCCGACGTAGAGGTTGAGCAGGCGGGAGAGCGGGAGGTAGATGTCCCGCACCTCGTCGAGGTCGATGACGTCGCCCAGCCCGCGCAGCCGCTCGACCTCCTCGGCGGTGAGGGGGAGCGGCGTCTTGTCCCGCAGGGCGCTCCACTCGGCGCGGGTGAGATCGACGTAGGGAGTCGCCTCCGGGCGGTGCCGGTGGGCGCTCCGGGGCATCGAGGAGACCGGAGAGATCACAGTCCATTGTTACGGGAGATTGAACGGGGGGTGGGGTGGGGTGCGTCACGTGAGCGGTGCGTGACGCTTGCCAGCGCCTCTGGCTAGTGCTTCTTGCCAGTGCTTCCTGCCTGGCGGCGTGTGAGGGTACCCGGCGGTGGTGGGAAGCGGCGACCGGCATTCGTACCACCGTGGGAATTTCCGATTTCGGGCACGGTGTGACCCTTTGGGGAGGGATGTCGATCGTAGGCTGCGGGGTATGTGCGGAATTGTGGGATACGTGGGGCCCCAGTCGGCTCTCGATGTGGTGATGGCCGGTCTGAAGCGGCTCGAATACCGGGGGTACGACTCGGCGGGTGTCGCGGTGCTCGCGGACGGTGGACTCGCGGGCGCGAAGCGGGCCGGGAAACTGGTCAATCTGGAGAAGGAACTCGCCGAGCGGCCGTTGCCGAGCGGGCCGACGGGTATCGGGCACACCCGGTGGGCCACGCATGGCGGTCCCACGGACGCGAATGCGCATCCGCATCTCGACAATGCCGGGCGGGTGGCCGTCGTCCACAACGGAATCATCGAGAACTTCGCCGCGCTGCGGACCGAATTGGCCGGGCGGGGGCATGATCTGACGTCCGAGACCGACACCGAGGTCGTGGCGCATCTGCTCGCCGAGGAATTCTCGTCCTGCGCGGATCTGGCGGAGGCGATGCGGTTGGTGTGCCGCCGGCTGGAAGGGGCGTTCACCCTGGTGGCCGTACACGCCGATGAACCGGATGTCGTCGTGGGCGCGCGTCGCAATTCGCCGCTGGTGGTCGGGGTGGGTGAGGGCGAGACGTTCCTGGCGTCGGATGTGGCCGCGTTCATCGCGCACACCCGTTCGGCGCTGGAGCTGGGCCAGGACCAGGTGGTGGAGCTGCGGCGGGACGGGGTGACGGTGACCGGCTTCGACGGGCGCCCGGCCGACGTGCGCGCGTACCACGTCGACTGGGACGCCTCGGCGGCCGAGAAGGGCGGCTACGACTACTTCATGCTCAAGGAGATCGCCGAGCAGCCGAAGGCTGTCGCCGACACGCTGCTGGGCCGGATCGACGCCGAGGGGTCACTGACGCTGGACGAGGTCCGTATCCCCGCGGCGGAACTCCGGGAGGTGGACAAGGTCGTCATCGTCGCGTGCGGTACGGCGTTCCACGCCGGGCTGATCGCGAAGTACGCCATCGAGCACTGGACGCGGCTGCCGTGCGAGGTGGAGCTGGCGAGCGAGTTCCGTTACCGGGACCCGATCCTGGACGCCCGGTCGCTGGTGATCGCGATCTCCCAGTCCGGCGAGACGATGGACACGCTGATGGCCGTACGGCACGCGCGCGAGCAGGGCTCGAAGGTGCTGGCCATCTGCAACACGAACGGCTCGACGATCCCGCGTGAGTCGGATGCCGTGCTGTACACGCACGCGGGTCCGGAGGTCGCGGTCGCGTCGACGAAGGCGTTCCTGACGCAGCTGGTGGCCTGCTATCTGGTCGCCCTGTATCTGGGTCAGGTGCGGGGCACGAAGTGGGGTGACGAGATCCAGGCGGTGGTCCGGGATCTGTCGGGGATCGCGGGGGCGGTGGAGCGGGTCCTGGAGACGATGGAGCCGGTACGGGAGCTTGCGCGGACGCTGGCCGACAAGGACACGGTGCTGTTTCTGGGGCGGCATGTGGGATATCCGGTCGCGCTGGAAGGCGCGCTGAAGCTGAAGGAACTGGCGTACATGCACGCCGAGGGGTTCGCGGCGGGGGAGTTGAAGCATGGGCCGATCGCGTTGATCGAGGACGATCTGCCGGTGGTCGTGATCGTCCCGTCCCCGCGTGGCCGCTCCGTCCTCCACGACAAGATCGTCTCCAACATCCAGGAGATCCGGGCGAGGGGTGCGCGGACGATCGTGATCGCGGAGGAGGGTGATGAGGTGGTGGTCCCCTACGCCGACCATCTGATCCGGATTCCGGCGACGCCGGTGCTGTTGCAGCCGGTGGTGGCGGCGGTGCCGCTTCAGGTGTTCGCTTGTGAGTTGGCTACGGCGAGGGGGAATGAGGTGGATCAGCCTCGGAATTTGGCGAAGTCTGTGACGGTGGAGTAGCTGTTGGTGGGGGGTTTGAGGGCTTCTACGAAGGTGGTGAAGGCGGAGGTGGGGATGGTGAGGATGGCTCCGGCCGGGGTTTTTGAGTCGCGGATGGCTATGTGGGCAGCACCGTCGGCCACTTCGACGCAGCCGTTGCCCACGCCGCCGCCAGAGTAGGAGGACTTACGCCAGGTATAGGGCGTGATCATGGGAGCCTCACAGTTCCTTCGTCAGCTTGTGGATGAAGTCGCGGGATTCCTCGGGCGCGAGTGACGCCTCCTCAAGCCGACGAAAGAGCGCTCGAAAGTGGCTGAGTTGTGCTTCGGCGTCAAGATGGACAACGCCCTGCGGGGTGTCGCGAACGACGGTGTCGAGCTTTGGAACAGGGCTGCCCGCGTAGAGCATGGCGCTTCCCGCTCCCCCGAAATGGTCGAGGTCGAAGGGGATGACGCGCAACGTGATATGTGGAGCCTCGGCGACTTCCAGGGTGAATGACAGCTGACGTCGGGCGGATGCGCGGTCGCCGACGCGGATGCGTAGGGCTGCCTCGTGAACGAGCGCCTTGTACGGAATGGGTTCGGCGCGCTCGATGATCGTGCGGCGCTTCATGCGGTGCTCCACCCAGCGGTCGATCTCACTCTCGGGGAACTCCGGGTTGATGTAGGAGAAGAGCGCGTGCGCGTACGCCTCGGTCTGGAGGAGGCCCGGAACGTGGATGAAGTCCACGTCCCATCGGTAGCTCGCGTGGTGCTCCAGCTCAGCCAGGTCCAGGAAGGGCGTGGCCAGCTGGCCTCGGTCCGCTTCCCACCAGCCCGGGGTGCGGTCGGTCGCCATGCCCACCAGTGCGTCGATCAGCCTGGTGTCCGAACAGCCGTAGATGGCGGCCATGCGGCGTAGGCGCTGCTCGCTCACACCTGAAGTGCCGTACTCGATCTGGCTGATCTGCACGGAGTTGACGCCGAGCCGCGTCGCCGTCTCGCGAGCGCTGAGGCCGGCTGCGTCCCGCAGTCTGCGTAGTTCGGTCGCCAAACGCATCTGACGTGCTGTTGGTTCGCGCTTGGCGCCCATGACTGCTCCTTCATCCAATGTGCCTGTGAGGGCGGCTCGTTCAGGGTGAGATTACGCGATGGACTTGCGTCACCTTAAATCTAAGCTCTACCGTCAGTGACGCAACGCGCACTCTGCGGATACCGGAGATGTCGGAAGTGCACCGCCCTGCCCTGCCCCGGGCCGACGCGGCAATGACACCGGCTCCGGTCTGCCAACCCCCCACCCCAGAACGGAGTTACCCCATGCCCGAAACAGAGTCCTGGGAGTACTCGCTCAACATCCCTAACGACCTCCGCGCCGTCACCGTCTGCCGCCGCACCCTCCGTCTCATCCTCACCATCCACGGGCTCATCGGCCTCGTCGACCTCGCGGAGTTGCTCGCCGCCGAGCTGGTCTCCAACGCCGTACGGCACACCAAAGGGCCGGCGGCGATGCGCGTGAGCTGGTCGGGCGGGGTGCTGTGGATCGGGGCCTGGGACGCCGACCCCGAACCGCCGGAGCCGCCGTGCGCGGTGGAGCGGCTCGATCTGCTGGGTGAGTTGGAGGGCGGGCGCGGTCTCGAACTCGTACGGGCGTGCTCCGACCGTTGGGGATGGCTGACCGGTGGTGGCGATCCGGGCAAGTACGTCTGGTGCCAGCTGAGTTCGGTGGCGTGAACGTTTTTCCGCAACTCGAACGGGTGAACACGCCCGACTCGGCTGGATTTTCAGCCCTCTTCGCCACAAAGGTGGTCGCATGGTCACATCAGCCCATGAAGGAATGCACCGGATTTTTCAGGAGCGTCCTGAGATCCTTGGTCCCGTGTTCGAAGTGCTGGGCGTCCCGCTGTCCGCGAAGGCGACGGTGGACGTCGTCAACCCGGACGTGACGGAGACCCGCCCGCTCGAACGGCGCGTGGACACCGTGTTACGTGTCGGCCCCTCCGATGGCGAGGACTTCCTGCTCGCCATCGAGGCGCAGAGCGGCAAGAAGCAGGCCAAGTCCGTGAGCTGGGCGTACTACGTCTCGTATCTGCAATCGAAGTACGGTCTGCCCGTGCTGCTGGTCGTGGTGTGCCAGGACATGGCCACGGCCAAGTGGGCGACGGGTCCCTTCGACTGCGGGACGGCGGGGTGGACGACCCAGCGCACGACTCCGCTGGTCGTGGGGCCGCACAATCTGCCGGTCATCACCGATGCCAGGACGGCGCTGAAGATGCCCGCGCTGGCCGCGTTTTCCGCGCTGGCACACGCTCGCGTCCATGAGAGTCAGAGTCTGGCCATACTGGAGCCAATCGCCAAAGCCCTCCAGCAGCTTGGGGAAACGGACCCCAGCAGCGAAAGGTATTTCGACGATTTCTTGCAGGTCACCCTGGGGGACACCCCCGCCGGAAAAGAATGGAGTCGCATCATGACTTTCGTCAGCTACTTCCCTGGTCGGGGGACCGTCCGAGAGACGGCGTACCTGGAGGGCAAGGCCGAAGGTGAGGCCAAGGGGCAGGCCAAGGGCATCCTCTCTGTCCTCGACGTGCGTGGCATCCCCGTCTCCGACAGCGTGCGTGAGCGCATCGCCACCTGCACCGATCTTGACCGAGTGGACGCCTGGCTGAAGCGTTCCCTGACGGTCGAGCGGGCCGAGGATCTGTTCGCCGACGAGTAGAGGGATACCCCCGACCGGGGAGAAACGGAGTCGCATCATGGGTTTCGTCAGCTACTTCCCCGGTCGGGGAACGGTCCGGGAGATGGCGTACTTGGAGGGCAAGGCGGTGGGCGAGGCGGTGGGTAAGGCGGTGGGTAAGGCCAGGGGGCTGGCCAAGGGCGTCCTCCTCGTCCTGGACGTACGCGCCATCCCTGTTCCCGACACCGCCCTCGAACGCATCATCACCTGCACCGACCCCGACCTCGCCACGACCTGGCTGAAGCGTTCCCGGACGGTCGGGCGGGCCGAGGAACTGTTCGCCGACTCGTAGAGTGCCCGCGTGAGCATCATCGGAGTCGGGATCGACGTCGCCGAGATCGAGCGGTTCGCCGCGTCGCTGGAGCGGACACCCGGGCTGGCTAAGCGGCTTTTCCTGGACAGTGAGCTGTCGTTGCCCAGTGGGGAGCGGCGTGGGGTCGCCTCGCTTGCCGCGCGGTTCGCTGCCAAAGAGGCCCTTGCCAAAGCGCTCGGGGCGCCCGCCGGGCTGCACTGGACCGACGCCGAGGTGTATGTCGAGGACAGCGGGCGGCCTCGGCTGCGGGTCACCGGGACCGTGGCCGCGCGGGCCGCGCTTCTCGGGGTCGCCTCCTGGCATGTGTCGCTCAGCCATGACGCCGGGGTCGCCTCCGCCGTCGTCATCGCCGAGGGGTGACCGGTTCCGTGCGGTGACTCCCCGTTCACGAGAGACTCGAACGCATGCGTACTGCGTACAGCGTCGAGACCGTCAGGGCCGCTGAGCGGGAGCTGATGGCACGGGTGCCCGAAGGGGCCCTCATGCAGCGGGCCGCCGCCGGGCTGGCCGCCGCCTGCGCCGATCTGCTGGGGCGGGTGTACGGCAGCCGGGTGGTGTTGTTGGTCGGGAGCGGAGACAACGGGGGTGACGCCCTCTACGCCGGGGCCCGGCTGGCACGACGGGGGGCCGGGGTCACCGCCGTACTGCTGTCGCCCGCGCGGGCGCACGCCGGTGGGCTCGCCGCCCTGCGTCGGGCGGGCGGGCGCGTGACCGGGGTGCCCGGTGCCGAGGCGCTGATCGAGCGGGCCGACCTCGTGGTTGACGGGATCGTCGGGATCGGGGGCTCGGGCGGGCTGCGCAGTGAGGCCGTGCCTCTCGCCCAGGCCGCCGACCGGTCCCGCGCGGCCGTGGTCGCCGTCGATCTGCCCAGTGGCGTCGACGCCGACACGGGGGAGGTGCGCGGGGCCGCCGTCCGGGCCGATCTGACCGTCACCTTCGGGACCCATAAGCCGGGGCTGTTGATCGATCCCGCCCGCGAGTACGCCGGGGCCGTGCGGCTCGTCGACATCGGGCTCGGGGGCGTGCTGCCCGGTGAGCCCGAGCTTGAGGCGCTTCAGCATGTGGATGTGGCCGCGCTGCTGCCGGTGCCGGGGGCCGAGAGCGACAAGTACCGGCGGGGGGTCGTCGGGATCGCCGCCGGGTCCGGGCGGTATCCCGGGGCCGCCGTGCTGGCCGTCGCGGGGGCGTTGCGGGGTGGGGCCGGGGCCGTGCGGTACGTGGGGCCGGGCGCGGACGCGGTGATCGCGCGGTTTCCCGAGACGCTCGTCTCCGACCGGGGGCCCGCTCACGCCGGGCGGGTGCAGGCGTGGGTCGTCGGGCCGGGGATGGGCGATGAGTCGGGGCCGGTCGCGGAGGTGGTCGCGGCGGACGTGCCGGTGCTGATCGACGCCGATGGGCTGCGGCTCGCGGATCCGGCGGCCGTTCGGACGCGGCGGGCGCCGACCCTGATGACCCCTCACGCCGGGGAGGCGGCTGCGCTGCTGGGGGTTGCCCGGGAGGAGGTCGAGGGGGGTCGGCTGGCGGCGGTGCGGGAGTTGGCGGGGCGGTTCTCGGCGACGGTGCTGTTGAAGGGGTCCACGACGTTGGTCGCCGGGGGCGGCAACGTCGTACGGGTGAACGCCACCGGGACGGGGTGGCTGGCCACCGCCGGGAGCGGGGATGTGCTGTCGGGGCTCGCCGGATCGCTGCTGGCGGCGGGGCTCCCGGCGCTCGACGCGGGGAGCGTGGCGGCGTATCTGCATGGGCTGGCGGGGAGATTCGCGGCGGATGGGGCGCCGGTGGGGGCGCATGACGTGGCGGACGGGATTCCGGGGGCCTGGCGGGATGTGCGGGAGTGATGGTCAGGGCGGCTGGAGGGGGCTGCTCCCGCCGGTGACCGCCACGTCCTGAAGGGGCGCGGGGAACTGCGCGATCAGCCACCGTCCAGCCGCACGCGATCTACAAGCCCCCCGCCCCCCTCTGAGACACTGGACCCGTCATGACTGTGATCGCTGAGAACGTGCCGCTGTCCAGTGCCCCCGCACGCGCCCGTGCCCTGATCGATCTCGCCGCGCTGCGCGCCAACGTGCGGGTCCTGCGCGAGGCCGCGCCCGGCGCGCAGCTGATGGCGGTCGTGAAGTCGGACGCGTACGGGCATGGGGCCGTGCCCTGCGCGCGGGCGGCGCTGGACGCGGGCGCGACCTGGCTCGGGACGGCCACCCCCGAAGAGGCGCTGGCGTTGCGCGCCGCCGGGATTCCCGGGCGGATCATGTGCTGGCTCTGGACCCCCGGCGGGCCCTGGCGGGAGGCCGTCGAGGCCGATATCGATGTGTCCGTCAGCGGGATGTGGGCGCTGGACGAGGTGATCGCCGCGGCCCGGGGCGCGGCGACCCCCGCGCGCGTCCAGCTCAAGGCCGACACCGGCCTCGGGCGCAACGGCTGTCAGCCGGGCGACGACTGGGAACGGCTGGTCGACGCCGCGCTGCGGGCCCAGGCCGACGGGCTGCTCCGGATCACCGGGCTCTGGTCCCACTTCGCCTGCGCCGACGAACCCGGGCACCCCTCCATCGCCGCCCAGCTCAGCCGCTTCCGGGAGATCCTCGCGCTGGCCGAGGGCAAGGGCGTCACGCCCGAGGTGCGGCACATCGCCAACTCGCCGGCCACCCTCACCCTTCCCGAGAGCCACTTCGACCTCGTCCGCAGCGGGATCGCCGTCTACGGCATCTCGCCCAGCCCCGAGATCGGCACCGCCGCCGACCTCGGACTGCGCCCGGTGATGACGCTGACCGCGTCGGTGGCGCTGGTCAAGCGGGTGCCCGGCGGGCACGGCGTCAGCTACGGGCACCACTACACCACCCCCGGCGCCACCACCCTCGGCCTCATCCCCGTCGGCTACGCCGACGGCATCCCCCGCCATGCCTCCGACCGCGGTCCGGTACTCGTCGGCGGCAAATGGCGGACCGCCGCCGGGCGGATCGCCATGGATCAGTTCGTCGTGGATCTCGGGGGGGACGAGCCGCCGGCCGGGACCGAGGCCGTGCTGTTCGGGCCCGGCGACCGCGGTGAGCCCACCGCCGAGGACTGGGCGCAGGCCGCGGGGACCATCGCGTACGAGATCGTCACCCGGATCGGCACCCGGGTGCCGCGCGTCCATGTGCACCTGGACGCGGACGCCGACGCCGACGCCGACGCCGACGTGGACGTGGACGGGAGCGGTACGTGACCGACAGCGGCGCCGGGCCCAACTGGCGCAAGGCGACGGGGATCGCCGGTGCCGCCATAGGAGTGCTCGCGGCGGGCGCGGCGGCCGGGGTCGCGATAGAGCGGATGACCGTCGGACGGGGCATACGGCAGAAGGCGCGGCTGGCACTGGACTCGGCGGGCCCGTACGGCTCGCTGCGCGGCAATCCCGGCCGGGCCCACGGCGACGACGGCACCGAGCTGTACTACGAGGTCGATGAGGCCGAGGAGCCGGAGAAGTCGCAGAGCTCGAACAAGGAGGACGGACTCGCGCCCCGGCGGCGTCGGCTCTTCGGGCGGAAGGCGCCCGCCCCGGTCACCGTCGTCTTCAGCCACGGCTACTGCCTCAACCAGGACTCCTGGCACTTCCAGCGGGCGGCGCTGCGCGGTGTCGTGCGGACCGTGTACTGGGATCAGCGCAGCCATGGGCGCTCGGGGCGCGGGCTCGCGCAGATCGAGCGGCGGGAGCCGGTCAGCATCGACCAGCTCGGCCGGGATCTCAAGGCCGTCATCGACGCCGCCGCGCCCGAGGGGCCGATCGTGCTGGTCGGGCACTCCATGGGCGGGATGACGATCATGGCGCTCGCCGCGCAGTTCCCCGAGCTGATCAGGGACCGGGTCGTCGCCGTGGCGCTGGTGGGGACCTCCGCCGGGCGGCTCGGCGAGGTGAGTTTCGGGCTGCCGGTCGCCGGGGTCAACGCCGTACGGCGGGTGCTGCCGGGGGTGCTCAAGGCGCTCGGGCAGCAGGCCGAGCTGGTGGAGCGGGGGCGGCGGGCGACCGCCGATCTGTTCGCCGGTGTCATCAAGCGGTACTCGTTCGCCTCGCGGGACGTCGATCCGGCGGTGGCCCGGTTCGCCGAACGGATGATCGAGGCGACGCCCATCGATGTCGTCGCGGAGTTCTACCCGGCGTTCACCGAGCACGACAAGTCCGAGGCGCTGGAGCAGTTCACCGAGCTGCCGGTGCTGGTGCTGGCCGGGGTCAAGGATCTGATCACGCCCAGCGAGCACAGCGAGGCCATCGCCGACCGGCTGCCCGACGCCGAACTGGTCCTGGTCCCGGACGCCGGGCACCTGGTGATGCTGGAGCATCCGGAGGTGGTCACCGACCGTCTCGCCGACCTGCTCACCCGCGTGGGCGCCGTCCCCGCAGGGGTTACGGTGGGTGGCTATGGAAGCAGCACCGCACCACCCGGCTGACACCGGGGTGATCACCCACTCCCTGACCGTCAAGTCCCCCGAGCTGATGCGCGAACTGGGCCGCCGGCTGGCCGCCCTGCTGCGCGCCGGGGACCTCGTCATGCTCACCGGGGAGCTGGGCGCCGGAAAGACGACACTCACCCGCGGGGTCGGTGAGGGGCTCGGCGTGCGCGGGGCGGTCACCTCCCCGACCTTCGTCATCGCCCGGGTGCATCCGCCGCTGGGTGACGGGCCGCCGCTGGTCCATGTCGACGCCTACCGGCTGGGCGGCGGGCTCGACGAGATGGAGGATCTCGACCTCGATGTCTCACTGCCCGAGTCGGTGATGGTCGTGGAGTGGGGCGAGGGCAAGGTCGAGGAGCTGACCGAGGACCGGCTGCACATTTTGATCCACCGGGCCGTCGGGGACACCACCGACGAGGCGCGCGAGGTGACGCTGACCGGGATCGGCGCGCGCTGGCGGGCGGCGGACCTCCGGGCGCTGACCGTCTGACGTCCCGTGTGAGGGGCGCCGTCTGACGCCCGGCGCCCGGTGGGGGCGAGGAATTGGGCGGACTTTCCGACAAGCCGTCGGGAAGATATTGCGTTCGCCCTCTTTCCCGTGGTCACATGGTATCCCGAACGTAGTTAGGTTCACCTAACTATCCCGCCCCCGAACCTCAGGAGGCGTCCATGTCGGCCATCGAGAACACGCCGGAGCCGCAGCAGGAGCCCCGGCAGGAGCCGCACGGATCTGCCGGGGTGGTGTCCATGCGCGATCTGCTGGCCTCCTGCGCGGCGGCGGAGCTGATCTCCACCCCGCCCCGCGCCCCCGAGCCGACGGCCCCGGCGACGGCCATGGTGGTCAGGACGCCGGCCCCGTCCCCTTCGCGAGCGGCGTGACGTCGATCCGTCCGTGCTGAAGCACCTCGCCCAGCGTCCAGGCGGTGGTCAGGTGCCGGTGCGCGTCGGGCGGGGTCACCTCCAGCCGGGTGGGGTTCCGCTCGGCCTTCGTGGGTTCGCCGTCCGCCGGTACGACGGTCCAGTGCAGCAGGGTGTAGACGCTCTGCCCCGGCTTCAGCGTGAGCTGCGGGGTGCGCCCGGGACCCCGTACGACCTTGGTCGGGACGGCCTCGCCCCGCGCGTTCCGCAGTTGCAGTCCGACGTACCCCTCGGTGCGTACGGCGCTGTCCGTCTTGTTGGTGAGGACCACCGCCGCGTAGCGCTGGCCCGCACCGGGGCTGAGTCCGCGCACATGCACGGAGAGTGAGGTCGTGTCCGCCCAGCCGGGGCGGGTGGCCGCCTGTGCGGGGGCGGTGGTGAGACCGACGACGGCCGCCGTCGCGACGGTGCTGAGGGCGAGGGGGAGGGCGAGGAATCGGGTGCGCTTGCCTATTCGCATGACTGTTCCCTTTCGTTGAACACCTCTGCCCCGAGAGAGAACGTATGTGCGGGCGCGGTTTCGGGTGATTCGCAACCTTTGCCCAATGGCAACCCTACGCGGTCGGCTGTTGACCCGCTGTTGGGGAGTCCGGGAACCTCGTGCGCCGCCTCAGCGGATCACGACCACCTTCGCGCCGATCGTCGCGAACTCCCACAGCGCGTCCCCGTCCGGCCGGGACTCCCGGATGCCGCCCGTCTTCACCGCCGGGTCGTGCGTGGGCGACGAGCCGTCGACGGCCGCGCTGAAACCGATGGTGACGCCCTCCACCGAGGTGAAGCGGACCACGTGCTCGATGGCGGTGCCGTCCGAGCCGGTGGCCCGGTTGGAGCGGGACGTGACGCCGTAGGTGCCCGGCTCCGGGTCGACCGAGGAGGGGGTCACCGTGAAGGTCCGCGTGACCCGGTCGCCCGGCGCCACCAGCCAGATCCGGTCGTCGTCCAGCGAGTACACCACCCGCTCGCCGTGCCCGCTGCGGCCCGGCAGCGCCTTGGGGTGCCGCTTGTCGCGCGGGGCCTTGGGGGCGCTGCTCGCGGCGGACGCCTGCGTGCCGGCCAACTTGGCGGGAGCGGTCGCGAACGCCTGGTAGGCGAGCGTCCCGACCGTCAGGAGGGCCGCCCCGGTGAGCCCGAACACGATCCCCGCGCTGCTGCTTGTCACCTCGGCCACCTCTGCGTGAGACGTATGACGTGGGACACATGACGTGAGACATGTGACGTGAGGCAGGTGAAGAATGCGGAATGTCCGCTTCGTACCTGCTTCCAGGTGACCGTAACAGCCACCGGACCGCCGACCGGGGCGGCAGTGCGCGCCTCGCGAGCGCCGTACGCTGTTTGCGTGCTCTTGCTCGCTCTGGATACCGCCACGCCCGCCGTCACCGTCGCCCTGCACGACGGAACGGACGTCATCGCCTCGTCCGGTCAGATCGACGCCCGCCGCCACGGCGAGCTGCTGCTCCCGGCCGTCGACCGGGTGCTGTCCGAGGCCGGGCTCGGGCTGGACGCCGTCACCGGCATCGTCGTGGGGATCGGCCCCGGCCCCTACACCGGGCTGCGGGTCGGGCTGATGACCGCCGACACCTTCGGGCTCGCGCTCGACATCCCCGTGCACGGCGTGTGCACACTCGACGGCCTGGCCTACGCGGCCGATCTGCCCGGACCGTTCGTCGTCGCGACCGACGCCCGCCGCAAAGAGGTCTACTGGGCGCGCTACGCCGACTCCCGCACCCGGCTGACCGACCCGGCCGTCGACCGCCCCGCCGACCTCGCCGAGCAGGTGGCCGGGCTCCCGGCGGTGGGCGCGGGCGCGCTGCTCTACCCGGAGACCTTCCCGCAGGTGCACGAGCCCGAGCATGTCTCGGCCGCCGCGCTCGCCTCGCTGGCCGCCGAGCGGCTCGCGGCCGGCGCGGAGCTGTCCGCGCCCCGGCCGCTGTATCTGCGCCGCCCGGACGCGCAGGTCCCCAAGAACTACAAGGTGGTCACCCCGAAGTGACCGCCACCGTGACCCCGGCCACCGAACCGTCCCTGGCGCCCCGGCTGCGCGAGATGCGCTGGTGGGACATCGACGCCGTACTGGAGCTGGAGAAGGCGCTCTTCCCCGAGGACGCCTGGTCGCGCGGCATGTTCTGGTCCGAGCTGGCGCACGCGCGCGGCCCCGAGGCGACCCGGCGCTATCTGGTCGCCGAGTCCGGCCCCGGACGGATCGTCGGGTACGCGGGGCTGGTCACCGCCGGTGAGCAGGGGGACGTGCAGACCATCGCCGTCGCGCGCGAGCTGTGGGGCAGCGGGCTCGGCGCCCGGCTGCTGACCGAGCTGCTGCGGGCGGCGACCGCGTTCGAGTGCGCCGAGGTGATGCTCGAATGCCGGGTCGACAATGTGCGGGCCCAGCGGCTGTACGAGCGGTTCGGCTTCGAGCCCATCGGCTTCCGGCGCGGCTACTACCAGCCGGGCAACGTGGACGCGCTGGTGATGCGGCTGAGCGACCCGGCCACGTCCGTGAACGGTGCGGGGAACGCCTCCGGCGGGGGGATCGGGAAGGGCTCTGACGCGGGCGACGACAGCACCGGCGGCGGCAGCAGCGCCAGTGACAGCAGCGCGGGCAACAGGAACAGCGCGGGCACCAGCAAGAGCACCAGCAAGACCAACAGCAACGACAACGGCGTACAAGGAACCGAGAGCAATGGCTGACGAACCTCTGGTCCTGGGGATCGAGACCTCCTGCGACGAGACCGGCGTCGGCATCGTGCGCGGCACCACCCTGCTGGCCGACGCCGTCGCCTCCAGCGTCGAGGAGCACGCCCGCTTCGGCGGGGTCGTCCCCGAGGTCGCCTCGCGCGCCCACCTGGAGGCGATGGTCCCGACGATCCAGCGCGCCCTGAAGGACGCCGGGGTGAGCGCCAGGGACCTCGACGGCATCGCGGTGACCGCCGGTCCCGGGCTCGCGGGCGCGCTGCTGGTCGGGGTCTCGGCCGCGAAGACGTACGCGTACGCGCTCGGCAAGCCGCTGTACGGCGTCAACCATCTCGCCTCGCACATCTGCGTCGACCAGCTGGAGCACGGCCCGTTGCCGGAGCCGACGATGGCCCTGCTGGTCAGCGGCGGCCACTCCTCACTGCTGCTGTCCTCCGACATCACCTCCGACGTGCGCCCGCTCGGCGCGACCATCGACGACGCGGCGGGCGAGGCGTTCGACAAGATCGCCCGGGTGCTGAACCTGGGCTTCCCCGGCGGTCCCGTCATCGACCGGTACGCGCGAGAGGGCGACCCGGCCGCCATCGCCTTCCCGCGCGGACTGACCGGCCCGCGCGACGCGGCGTACGACTTCTCCTTCTCCGGGCTGAAGACGGCCGTCGCGCGCTGGATCGAGGCGAAGCGGGCGGCGGGGGAGGAGGTACCGGTACGGGATGTGTCGGCGTCCTTCCAGGAGGCCGTGGTGGATGTGCTGACCCGCAAGGCCGTCCGCGCCTGCAAGGACGAGGGCGTGGAGCATCTGATGATCGGCGGCGGCGTGGCCGCGAACTCGCGGCTGCGGGCGCTGGCCCAGGAGCGGTGCGAGCGCGCCGGTATCCAACTGCGGGTGCCCCGCCCGAAGCTGTGCACCGACAACGGCGCGATGGTCGCCGCGCTGGGCGCGGAGATGGTGGCGCGCGGGCGGGCGGCCTCCGACTGGGACCTGTCGGCGGACTCCTCAATGCCGGTGACGGACCCTCATGTGCCGGGGCGCTCCCATTCCCTGCCTCAGTCCCACTCCCATTCGCACTCGCACTCGCACTCGCACGACCATGTGCACGAGGTCGGCAAGGGGAACCTGTACTCGTGACGGTGGCGTTGATGTGGGAGGCGCGGGCGGTTCCCGGGCGGGGTGCGGAGCTGCTGGACTGGGCGCGGGAGCAGCGGTTGTCGCCGGAGCCGCTGCGGCGAGAGACTTTCAGCGCGCCGCAGGACCGGGTGCTGGTGGTGACGTGGTGGGACGCGCCGTACGCCGCCGAGCTGCCCGAACTGCCGGAGCCGGAGGGGGAGTTGGGCATGCGGGCCGTCCACAGGTGGCGATTCGAGTCGGTCGGGGTGGAGACGCCGGGCGCGGAGGTCGGCTGACCCGTGCCGCCGCCGCAGCCCGAGGGCGTCACCCCTGACGCCCCCACGCACATACGCACCCCTCTTCTCACCCAGCAGTGGCTCGACCTCGCCTTCGTGCACTGGGCGGTCGAACCGGCGGTGGTGGCACCGCTGCTGCCGCGCGGCACCTTCCCGGACACGTACGAGGGGGTCACGTACGTCGGGCTGGTCGCGTTCCGGATGCACCGGGTGGGCTGGTTCCGGCTGCCGGGCGTCCCGTACCTGGGCAGCTTCCCGGAGACGAACGTACGGCTGTACTCGGTGGACGGGCAGGGCCGGCGCGGGGTCGTGTTCCGGTCGATGGACGCGTCCCGGCTGATCCCGGTCGTGATGGGCCGGGCGGGGTTCCGGCTGCCGTATCTGTGGTCCCGGATGAGCGTGCGGGCCGACGGGGCCGACGGGGCTGATGGGGCCGACCGGGTCGACGGGGCCGACGTGGTCGATGGGGGCACTGTCACGTACACCAGTTCGCGGCGCTGGCCCGGCCCGCGCGGGGCGTTCAGCCGGATCGTCGTACGGCCCGGGGAGCGGATCGCCGCGCCGACCGGCCTCGAACACTTCCTCACCGCCCGCTGGGGCATGCACAACGCCTTCTTCAACGGCGCCGCCTATCTCGCCAACGACCATCCGCGCTGGCCGCTGCACCGGGCCGAGTTGCTGGAGTGCGAGGAGAACCTGATCGCGGCGGCCGGACTGCCGACGCCGGGCGAACCGCCCGTCAGCGTCCTCTACTCGCCGGGGGTTCCGGTGCGGCTCGGGCGGCCGGCGTCCCGTCCGGCGGGGATTCCGACGCCCTGAGGGCGCGTTGGGCCACGCAGTGCGACCGTCGGGCGTCATCGCGCCTCCGAAGTCTGAGATTTTCCGAAGAAAAGCCTTCCGACCAGCGGTCGTTGTCATAATTCACACTTAGGTTCGTATGTGTGACGGCAGATGATGAGCGCGGTGACGCGGGCGAGAACGCGGGCGGGGCGGCGACGGGCAACACCGAGCGGGAGGCCGCCGGACCCGGGCGCCGGGGGCGCGGGGTGCTCAAGGTGCTGGCGATGGCCGTCGCCGGGGCGGTGGTGCTCGGGGTGGCCGCTGGCGGCTGGGTGTACTGGAAGCTCAACGACAACATCACCGGCGTCGACATCAACAGCGCGCTCGGCGACAACCGCCCGGCCAAGCCCGCGATCACTCCCTCGCCCGGCGCGGAGGCCGCCTCCGCGCCGCTGCCGAGCCAGGCCATGAACATCCTGGTGCTGGGCTCGGACTCGCGCAGCGGCGCCGAGAACCAGCGGCTGGGCGGCGGCGACACCTCCGGCGCCCGCTCCGACACGGCGATGGTGTTCCACCTCGACGCGGGCGGGGAGTCCGGCACGGTCGTCAGCATCCCGCGCGACACGCTCGTCACCCGGCCGTCCTGTCCGCTGCCGGACGGCGGCGAGACGGAGGAACGGCACGGGGTCATGTTCAACACCGCGTACTCGGTGGGCGGGCCCGTCTGCGCGGTCAAGACGGTCGAGTCCTTCACCGGCGTACGGATGGACCACTATCTGGAGATCGACTTCGCGGGGTTCGCCGCGCTCATCGACGCCGTGGGGGGTGTCACCGTCACCGTCGACCAGGACATCGAGGACGAGCAGTCCCATCTGAGCCTGGAGGCGGGCACCCATCTGCTGGACGGCGAGCAGGCCCTCGGTCTGGCCCGCACCCGCTACAGCCTGCCCGGCGGCAGCGACCTCGCCCGCATCGAGCTTCAGCAGCGGCTGGTGAAGGCGCTGCTGACGCAGATCGCGGACACCTCCCTGCTGACCGACCCGGCCAAGCTGTACGACGTCGCCACCACCGTCACCGGCAGCCTCACCACCGATACCGGGCTGGACTCCCTGGGCGAGCTGGTCGGCCTCGGCGAGAGCCTGCGCGCGCTGTCGCCGGACGCGGTGGAGACGCTGACCCTGCCGGTGGTCCGGGCGCCCTCCGACCCCAACCGGGTGGTGGCCGACGAACCGGAGGCGGGGGAGCTGTGGGAGTCGCTGAGGTGAGGCGAGGTGAGCCGAGGTGAGGCGAGCTGAGGTGAGGTGAGGTGAACCCGGTCCGCCCGGCTCCGGAAAAAGAATCCGGCGCGCGTGTCGATCCGGCGTCCCCCCGCTCGACGCACAGGGTGAGAGGCGGAAAAGGAACCCGCCCCCGACCCGAGAGCGAGCGTCATCATGCCGCGCTACATGTCCCTGATCCGAGTCGACGAGAACAACGCCCCCGAGGGCGGCCCCAGCCCCGAGCTGATGCAGCGGATGGGGGTACTGCTGGAGGAGATGACCAAGGCCGGGGTCATGCTCGACACCGGCGGGCTGCTGCCCACCGCCGAGGGCACCCGGGTGCGCTGGGAGGGCGGCAAGATCTCCGTCACCGACGGGCCCTTCACCGAGACCAAGGAGGTCATCGGCGGGTACGCGCTGCTCCAGTGCAAGGACCGGGCCGAGGCCGTCGAGTGGACCACCCGCTTCCTGAAGGTGCACGAGGACCACTGGACGGTGACCGTCGAGCTGCGGGAGATCGTGGCCGGTTAGTACGGGGGCCGGCCCCCGCCGGACCCGCAACCTGCTTGGCCCCCGGCGCCGCGCGGTGTTCCATGGGGGCTGTGAACGACGCACAGCCCCCCGGCGACCCGCGCGGCACCGTCGAGAGCGGCGGTCCCACCGAATCCGACAGGCCCACCGAATCCGACAGGCCCGCCGAATCCGACAGGCCCGCCGAATCCGGCAGACCTGCCGAGAGCGACAGGCCCGCCGAAACCGACAGGACCGTCGAGACCGTCTTCCGGCTGGAGTCCCCCCGGGTCATCGCGGCCGTCACCCGGATCGTGCGGGACATCGGCATAGCCGAGGAGATCGCCCAGGACGCCCTGGTCGCCGCCCTGGAGCAGTGGCCGCGCGACGGGGTGCCGGACAACCCCGGCGCCTGGCTGACGACCACCGCCCGGCGCCGGGCGATCGACCTGGTCCGCCGCCGGGACACCTACGCCCGCAAGCTCACCGAGATCGGCCGCGACCTCACCGACGTACCGCCGCCGCCCGAACCCGCCGACCCGCAGGACATCGACGACGATCTGCTCCGGCTGGTCTTCACGGCCTGCCACCCGGTGCTGACCCGGGAGGCCCGCACGGCCCTCACGCTGCGCCTCCTCGGCGGGCTGACCACCCCCGAGATCGCCCGCGCCTTCCTGGTCCCCGAGCCGACGGTCGCCCAGCGCATCGTCCGCGCCAAACGCACCCTCGCCACCAGGAACATCGCCTTCGAGGTCCCGTACGGCCCGGACCGCGAGGCCCGCCTGGGCTCGGTCCTGGACGTCATCTACCTGATCTTCAACGAGGGGTACGCGGCCACCGCCGGGGACGACTGGCTGCGCCCGGCGCTGTGCGAGGACGCCCTGAGGCTGGCCCGGCAACTGGCGGCGCTGATGCCGAAGGAGTCCGAGGTGCACGGGCTGGCCGCGCTGCTGGAGTTCCAGTACGCGCGCACCGCCGCCCGTACCGCCCCCGACGGCACCCCGATCCTGCTCAAGGACCAGAACCGCCGCCGCTGGGACCGCCTCCTGATCGCCCGGGGCGTCCACGCCCTCACCCGCGCCGACGCCACCGCCACCGGCGCCCTGGGGCCGTACGCCCTCCAGGCGGCCATCGCCGCGTGCCACGCCCACGCGTACACGTACGAGGACACCGACTGGCACCGCATCGCCACCCTCTACACCCTGCTCGCCACCCGGGCCCCGTCCCCGGTGGTGGAACTCAACCGCGCGGTGGCCGTCTCGATGGCACAGGGCCCGGCCCAGGCCCTGGAGATCGTGGACACCCTCACCACCGAACCCGCCCTCCGCGACTACCACCTCCTCCCCAGCGTCCGAGGCGACCTCCTGGAACGGCTGGGCCGAGTGGCGGAGGCGAGGGCGGAGTTCATCCGGGCGGCAGCCCTGGCGGGCAACGAGAGAGAACGGAACCTCCTCCTACGCCGGGCAAGGGCAACGCCCTAAAGGGGCGCGGGGCTGCTTCGACATGCGGCTCCGCCGCGTGGGCGCGACCGGCCACAAACAACCCGCACTCGACCACTCACACCGGCCGCCCGACAAGCATCGCCGGCGCCCCCGCAACCCGTGTGAGAAAGACAGTCGCCGCCGAAGCCCCCCGAGGCTTCACCATCCGCCGCAACTCCTCCGGCTCCACAGCCGACCCCCGCTTCTTCACGGTCAGATTCCCCACCCCCCGCTCCCGCAGCAACGCCTTCAACTTCTTCACCCCGAAGGGAAGCTGATCGGTGATCTCATAGGCGCTGGCATACGGAGTACCCCGCAAGGAGTCCCCCGTGACGTACGCGATCGTCGGATCGATCAGCCCACCCCCCACCTCCTCGGCCACCTCGGCCACCAGATGCGCCCGGATGACGGCCCCGTCAGGCTCGTACAGATACCGCCCGACGCCCCGCACCGCGGGATCCGGCAGCCCCCGCCCCACCAGGCTGTGCCCCCCCGGCAGCAAGGTGGCCCGCACGCCCCCCGCCCCCCCGCTCCCGAACCACAGCACCGCCTCCTTCACATCCCCGCCGTCCGAGATCCACTCGGCCTCGGCGGCGCCCGGCACGGCCTCGTGCGGGATGCCGGGCGCGACCTTGAGGGCGGCGTGCGGAGCCTTGAGCGCGGTGGCCACCGCCCAGGACAGCGGCGGCGAGTACGCCTCCGGATCGAAGATCCGCCCCCGCCCGCCACGCCGCGCCGGATCGACGAACACCGCGTCGTACGGCGCCACGTCGATGTCCGTCACCTCCGCCTCCCGTACGTCGATCAGCTCGGCGAGCCCGAGCGCGGCGGCGTTGGCGCGGGCGGCGGCGGCCGTGAGCGGGTCGCGGTCGACGGCGAGGACCCGGATCCCGGCGCGGGCGAAGGCGATCGCGTCCCCGCCGATGCCACAGCACAGATCGGCGACCGAGGTCACCCCGGCCTCCCGCAGCCGCGCGGCGCGATACGTGGCGACACTCGCCCGCGTCGCCTGCTCGACCCCGTGGGGCGTGAAGAACATCCGCCCGGCGTCCGCCGCGCCGAACTTCGCCGCCGCCCGCTGCCGCAGCCGGGCCTGGCCGAGCGCGGCCGAGACCAGGTCGGCCGGGTGCGAGCGGCGCAGCCGGGTGGCGACGGCGAGTTCCTGGGCGGGATCGGTGTCGCGCACCTCGTCGAGCAGGGCGCGGCCCTCGGGGGTGAGCAGGCTGTGGAGCGGGGCGAGGTCGTTCACCGGGTCATTGTGGGCCAGTCGGTGGATGGTGTGCGCCCGGTGGCGGTGTCGGCGGGGGGAGGGGACGGGGGGCTGCCAGGATCCGAGGGCATGGGAGAAGTCGTACAAAAGGATAAAAATAGGGTGGCTGGGTGCGCAGGGCGGGCCCCGGCGCGGATGGGCGTGGCCGCGCTGGCGATCACCGCGCTCGCGTCGGGCTGCGGGCTGGACGGCGCGCCCTCCGGCTCGGTCTCCGTTTCCGGATCGTCCGTCAAGTCCGCGCCCGGACAGCAGAACGGCGGCGGCCCGCAGGACGTGGCGGCCCGCCAGCGCGCCGAGCGGCAGGCGGTGGTGGCCGCCGCCAAGCGCTGGGGCCTGAAGACGCCCCCGCTCACGCCCCCCGCGCCCCCGGCGAAGAAACCGGTCATCACCACCCGCGACGGCTTCGAGGTCGACGGCCATGTGGAGGAGGGTCTGCCGCCCGTCTTCACCACCATCCCCACCCGCGAGAAGGTCGTCTTCCTCACCATCGACGACGGGGCCGAGAAGGACCCGGAGTTCCTGCGGATGATGAGCGAGCTGAAGGTGCCGTACACGGCGTTCATCAGCGACTACCTCGTCAAGGAGGACTACGCCCACTTCAAGGACATGCAGGCCAGGGGCGTCGTCCTGAACAACCACACCCTCGACCACCCCTATCTGCCGGGCCTGTCCTACGAGCAGCAGAAGCAGGAGATCTGCGGCATGCAGGACGTGATCGACAAGCGGTACGGCAAGCGCCCCGTGCTCTTCCGCCCGCCCTTCGGCAACTACAACAAGGACACCCTGGTGGCCGCCAAGGCGTGCGGCATCACGCACGCGCCGCTGTGGAACGAGGAGGTGTTCGTCGACCACTGGGAGTACCGCGAGTGGGACCGGGATCTGCACCCCGGCGACATCGTCCTCAGCCACTTCCGGGGCCGCGACGACTGGGAGGGCACCATGCCCGACATGATCCGCCTCTTCCTCGACAAGGTGACCGAGAAGGGGTACGCGGTGGGCCGCCTGGAGGACTACCTGTGAGGCACCGCCTGCTGGCCGCCGCGCTGCTGCTCCTCACCGTCTCGTCGGTGGCGGGCTGCGGCCGGGGTCCGGGCCCGTCGGCCTGGGTGGAGTCGGCGGGCGGCGGCCCGGGCACGTCACCGAGCGCCTCCGGCACATCCCCCGTCCCCCGGGTGCTCTCCCGCGTCCCGACCCGGGACAACGTGGTCTTCCTGACGTACGACGACGGGGCGGAGCGCGATCCGCGCTTCGTGGACATGGTCCGTCAGCGGCGGCTCCCCGTCAGCCTGTTCCTGACGGACAGCGTGGCGGGCCCGGGGTACGGCCACTTCGCCCGGCTGCGCGCGGTGGGCGCGACCCTCCAGAACCACACCATGGACCACGCCGCCCTGCGCGGCCTGCCGTACGCCGGTCAGCGCGCCGAGATCTGCGGCCAGCAGAACAAACTCAAGGCCCGCTTCGGCATCCGCCCGGCACTGCTCCGCCCGCCGTACGGCATGTACGACGACACGACCCTGCGGGCGGCCCGGGACTGCGGTATCCAGGCCCTGATCCTCTGGCGCGTCACGGCAACCGACACCGACACCCACTTCACCACCGCCCCGCACCAGCTGATGCCCGGCGACATCATCTCCGTCACCCCCGACGAAACCCCCGGCCCCACCTTGGTGACCCGCACGACCAGACTCCTGAAGGAGATCGAGCAGCGGGGACTGAGGGTGGCCCGCCTGGAGGACTACCTGTAGCCCGTTTCCGGCCGGTGAATCCTGCCGGGCCGGCGTGGGAGCGCTGGGTTGGGCAGCGCCGGTCAGGATCACGGGAAGTCGCCGGGCCAGGCACCGCCGGGTAGGGGCGCGGGGAACTGCGCGACCAGCCCCCACCCACCCGCACCCGGCGCACAACCCACCCGCACCCGGCACACAACCGACCCCACCCACGGCGCGAAGCCACCCCAAAACACCGGCGCGAACCAACCCGGCGCACACCAGAAACCCCCCGCCACGCCGGAGGCGATTGGCACTCCGCTTGACCGAGTGCTAATCCCGGTCATAGTCTCAGGTCTGGCACTCCCCCCTGGAGAGTGCCAACAACGCGACGGGCAGGTCCGGCACCCGCGACGACGGATCCACCTGGTCGCCACCTCAGACAGTTAACCCCGTGAGATCTCCGAAGGGGGAGGTCGGATCGTGACGACCACCAGCTCCAAGGTTGCCATCAAGCCGCTTGAGGACCGCATCGTGGTCCAGCCGCTCGACGCCGAGCAGACCACGGCCTCTGGCCTGGTCATCCCGGACACCGCGAAGGAGAAGCCCCAGGAGGGCGTCGTCCTGGCCGTGGGCCCGGGCCGTTTCGAGAACGGCGAGCGCCTGCCGCTCGACGTCAAGACCGGCGACGTCGTCCTGTACAGCAAGTACGGCGGCACCGAGGTGAAGTACAACGGCGAGGAGTACCTCGTCCTCTCGGCCCGCGACGTGCTCGCGATCATCGAGAAGTAATCACCTCAGATTTTCTTCTACTGCGCCGCTGGCCCCCGCTAACTCCAATGCACCCGGGCGCCGGGGGCGCAGTGCCATTTCACCCAGAATTCCGAGAGGGCTCACGCTGTCATGGCGAAGATCCTGAAGTTCGACGAGGACGCCCGTCGCGCCCTTGAGCGCGGCGTCAACAAGCTGGCCGACACGGTGAAGGTGACGATCGGCCCCAAGGGCCGCAACGTCGTCATCGACAAGAAGTTCGGCGCCCCGACCATCACCAACGACGGCGTGACCATCGCCCGCGAGGTGGAGCTGGAGGACCCGTACGAGAACCTGGGTGCCCAGCTGGTGAAGGAGGTGGCGACCAAGACCAACGACATCGCGGGTGACGGCACCACCACCGCCACCGTGCTGGCCCAGGCGCTCGTCCGCGAGGGCCTGAAGAACGTCGCCGCCGGTGCCTCCCCGGCCTCCCTGAAGAAGGGCATCGACGCGGCCGTCGCCGCCGTCTCCGAGGAGCTGCTGGCGACCGCCCGCCCGATCAACGACAAGGCGGACATCGCCGCCGTGGCCGCGCTGTCCGCCCAGGACCAGCAGGTCGGCGACCTGATCGCCGAGGCGATGGACAAGGTCGGCAAGGACGGTGTCATCACCGTCGAGGAGTCCAACACCTTCGGCCTGGAGCTGGACTTCACCGAGGGCATGGCCTTCGACAAGGGCTACCTGTCGCCGTACTTCGTGACGGACCAGGAGCGCATGGAGGCGGTCCTGGAGGACCCCTACATCCTCATCAACCAGGGCAAGATCTCCTCCATCGCGGAGCTGCTGCCGCTGCTGGAGAAGATCATCCAGGCCAACGCCTCCAAGCCGCTGCTGATCATCGCCGAGGACGTGGAGGGCGAGGCCCTGTCCACCCTCGTCGTCAACAAGATCCGCGGCACCTTCAACGCCACCGCGGTGAAGGCCCCCGGCTTCGGCGACCGCCGCAAGGCGATGCTCCAGGACATGGCCGTCCTGACCGGCGCCACCGTCATCTCCGAGGAGGTCGGCCTCAAGCTCGACCAGGTCGGCCTGGACGTGCTCGGCTCCGCCCGCCGGATCACCGTCACCAAGGACGACACGACCATCGTCGACGGCTCGGGTGACAAGTCCGAGGTCCAGGGCCGCATCGCCCAGATCAAGGCCGAGATCGACAACACCGACTCCGACTGGGACCGCGAGAAGCTCCAGGAGCGCCTCGCCAAGCTGGCCGGCGGCGTGTGCGTGATCAAGGTCGGCGCCGCCACCGAGGTGGAGCTGAAGGAGAAGAAGCACCGCCTGGAGGACGCCATCTCCGCGACCCGCGCCGCGGTCGAGGAAGGCATCGTCTCCGGTGGCGGTTCCGCCCTGGTCCACGCCGTCAAGGTCCTTGAGGGCAACCTCGGCAAGACCGGCGACGAGGCCACCGGCGTCGCCGTGGTCCGCAAGGCCGCCGTCGAGCCGCTGCGCTGGATCGCCGAGAACGCCGGCCTGGAGGGTTACGTCATCACCTCCAAGGTCGCCGAGCTGGAGAAGGGCCAGGGCTTCAACGCCGCCACCGGCGAGTACGGCGACCTGGTCAAGGCCGGCGTCATCGACCCGGTCAAGGTCACCCGCTCCGCCCTGGAGAACGCCGCCTCCATCGCCTCCCTCCTCCTGACGACCGAGACCCTGGTCGTCGAGAAGAAGGAAGAGGAGGAGCCGGCGGCGGGCGGCGGCCACCACGGCCACTCGCACTGACGCACGGCGAACTGACGGCCGTACGACCGCGTCACCGACGCCCGTACGGGAACGTCAAAGGCCCGGCACCCTGGACTCGGGGTGCCGGGCCTTCGCGTGTTCCCGTACCACCGCAGCCGGCCGACCCGAACGACCGGAACGACCTGACCGACCGGCCGACCCGGCTACCGCGGCCCGTACTTCCGCCCCGTCCGCGACGAGATCCCCCCGAGCATCCCGCGCGGCACCACCTTCGCCACCCCCATCAGCGCCTTGTAGCGCGGGTCCGGAATGGACAGGGACTTGCCGCGGGCGAGGTCGGTGAGGCCCTCGGCGACCACCTTGTCGGCGTCCAGCCACATCCAGCCGGGGATGTTGTCGGTACCCATCCCGGCCCGCTCATGGAACTCGGTGCGGACGAAACCGGGGCACAGCACCATCAGCCGTACGCCGGTGCCCGCGAGGTCGCGCGCCGCGCCCTGGGTGAACTGGACGACCCACGCCTTGGAGGCGCCGTACGTGCCACGGGGCACGAAGGCGGCCACCGACGCCACATTCACCACCCCGCCCCGGCCCCGCGCGCGCATCGACTCCGCCGCCGCCGAGGTCAGCCGGAGCACCGCCTCGCAGTGCACCTTCATCATGCGCAGCTCGTCGGCCATCGATACGTCGAGATAGCGGCCCTTGTGGCCGAAGCCGGCGTTGTTCACCAGCAGGTCCACGGCGTTCTTGCGGTCGGCGAGACGGGTGGCGACCGCCTCGATGCCGGTGTCCTCGGCGAGGTCGGCGCGCAGCACCTCCGCCTCGATGCCGTGCCGGTCGTGCAGTTCGGTCGCCTGCTCGTGCAGCCGCTCGGCGTCGCGCGCCACCAGGACCAGGTCATGCCCGTCGGCGGCCAGCCGCCGGGCGAACGCGGCACCGATGCCCGCCGTCGATCCCGTAATCAGAGCCGTTGTCATGGCCCAACATTAGTGACCCGCGCCACTCCGCGCGGACCTCGGGAGGCCGTTCACCGGGCACCAGGTGTGTGGATGACCGGCGTGGCGTCAAGAGCTGTATTTCGCCAGGTACGTGTCCATCGCCGCCACCGACTCCGGGTGCAGCGTCTCCCGCGCGGGCAGCAGGTCCGGCAGCAGATCCCGGCGGGTGGTCACCGCGAGGAACTGCAGGGCGACCGTCACCCCGTGGTCCGGCCGGCGCACGATCTCCACCGGGTCACCCGCGCGGATCTCGCCCGGCTCGATCACCCGCAGATACGCCCCCGGCGCCGCCCGCTCGGTGAACCGCTTCACCCAGCGCTCCTCACCCATATGGCCCTGGAAGGTCCGGCACGGCACCCGCCCGCTGGTCACCTCCAGCACCACCCCTGCCCCGATCCGCCACCGCTCGCCGATCAGCGCGCCGGAGACATCGAGGCCCTCGGTGGTGAGGTTCTCGCCGAACACCCCGTCGGGCAGCTCCCGCCCCAGCTCGCGCTGCCAGGCGTCGAGTTCCTCGCGCGCCACCGCGTACACCGCCTGGTCGTCGCCGCCGTGGTGGCGCAGCGAGGCGATGGCGTCCCCGGCCAGCCCGCTCCCGCCGATCCCCTTGGGCCCCGGCGCCGCCACCCGCACCGGACCCCGCACCGGCCGCTTGTCGATCCCGGTCACCCCCTCGGGATGGTCGGTGTACGGCACGGCACGTGCCCGGCCCACATTCACAGACAGCAGCTTCATGACAGGAACGGTAAGCCGACCACCCCCAAAGGCGCGACGCCGTATTCGCCGCACTCCCCAAGGTCCGCTTATGCTCGAAGGGTGATCGAGGCCCGCCATCTCCGTGTCCTGCGTGCCGTCGCCACCACCGGTTCCTTCTCGGCGGCGGGGCGTGAGCTGGGCTGCACCCAGCCCGCCGTCAGCCAGCAGATGAAGGCCCTGGAGGCGTCCGTGGGCACCCCGCTGCTGATCCGCAGCGGCCGTGAGATGCGGCTGACCCAGGCGGGCGAGGCGCTGGTCCGGCATGCCGCCGGGATCCTCTCGGGGCTCACGGCCGCCGAGGAGGAGGTCGCCGCCATCGCCGGGCTGCGCGCCGGACGGGTCCGGCTGGTCTCCTTCCCCAGCGGCAGCTCCACCCTGGTCCCCACCGCGCTGGCCGCCCTGCGCGCCGCCCACCCCGGCACCCGGGTCTCCCTGGAGGAGGCCGAACCGCCGCGCTCGGTGGAACTGCTCAGGGACGGCGACTGCGACCTCGCCCTCGCCTTCCGCTACGAGGGCGCGGCGGGCGCCGATGACGCGGGGGACGCAGAGGACACAGGAGAATGGCACGACCTGGTCGTACGGCCCCTGCTGCGCGACCGTCTGGTGGCCCTCGTACCCGAACGGCACCGGCTGGCCCGCGCCGCGTCCGTCGCCATCGGTGAACTCGCCGGTGAGCCGTGGATCGCCGGCTGTCCGCGCTGCCGGGGCCAGCTGATCGAGGTGTGCGAGAGCGCGGGGTTCACCCCCCGCATCGACTTCGCCACCGACGACTACCCGGCGGTGGTCGGCCTGGTCGGCGCCGGACTCGGCGTGGCCGTCCTGCCCCAGCTCGCGGTGGAGTCGGTCCGGCCGCGCGGCGCGCGCACGGTCACCCTGGAACCGCCGGTCCGGCGCGAGATCGTCGCCCTGACCCTGCCCGATCTGGCCCAGGTCCCGGCGGTAGCGGCGACCCTGGACGAACTGGAACGGGCGGCGGCCCGAGCGGGCGCGGCGACCCGATAGGCACGGTGGAACCGGCCGGAGGCGTACGTACATGGAGGGGGGCGTACGTACACAGAGGCGTACGCACATAAGGGCACGTCTAGGCGTGCCCGGCGTGAAGAAACGTTACTTCAGTTATGTGGGGCGCCATGGCCGCCATTGGCCGTCGCCGGCACCAGCCGGTTGCGCGCCCGTCCCATCAGCTCTTCGCGCTCGTCCTCGGTGAGCCCGCCCCACACGCCGTACGGCTCACGCACCGCCAGTGCGTGCGCCGCGCACTCCGCGCGGACCGGGCACCTCATGCAGACCTCCTTGGCCGAGTTCTCACGAGCGCTTCGTGCCGCACCGCGCTCACCCTCCGGATGGAAGAAGAGCGAGCTGTCGACCCCGCGGCAGGCAGCCAGCAGCTGCCAGTCCCACAGGTCCGCGTTCGGTCCGGGAAGGCGGGAGAAATCTGCCATTACGTGACCCCTTGTAGCCGTTCTGAGCGGATACGGTGCCCACGACCGTACAACTACGATCTAAGGAGATGAAAATATGACCACTTGCGAATCTAGCCTCAGACACCAGCAAAAGGGAAGAAAATAGGCCAAATGGGGCATACCTTGTGACGAAACCTTGAGGGTCCGTTGTGCATGTCTGCACTGTGTCCGTCCCCTCACGTAGAGTGCCGGAGACGGCGTACGGCCCCGTAACTCTTTCGAGTGACCGTCGTTGAGAGTGCGGTGGCGGTTGAAAACACATGCGCTCGGGCAAGCGTCCGAGACGGTCGACCGCACAGGTGACGATACGTACCAGCCTGGAGGCTCAAGGTGACGCGCATCAGCTGCGGAGGGCGGCCATGACTTCCGTCCTCGTCTGCGACGACTCCCCGCTTGCCCGAGAAGCGCTGCGGCGCGCGGTTGCGACCGTGCCCGGCGTCGAACGAGTGACGACGGCGGCCAACGGCGAGGAAGTCCTCCGCCGCTGGGGTGCCGATCGCTCGGACCTGATTCTGATGGACGTACGCATGCCCGGACTGGGCGGCGTCGAGACCGTACGGCGGCTGCTGTCCGCCGATCCAGGAGCGCGCATCATCATGCTCACCGTCGCCGAGGATCTCGACGGAGTGGCCCTCGCGGTCGCCGCCGGGGCCCGCGGCTATCTGCACAAGGACGCCTCGCGCGCCGAACTGCGGGCCACGGTGACACAGGCGCTCGCCGACCCCACCTGGCGACTGGCCCCGCGCCGGCTGCGCTCCGCCGAGATGGGCGCCGCGCCGACGCTCACCGCACGCGAGATCCAGGTGCTGGAGGGCATGAGTCACGGCCGCTCCAACGCCGAGATCGGCCGTGAGCTGTTCCTCTCCGAGGACACGGTGAAGACCCACGCGCGCCGGCTGTTCAAGAAGCTCGGCGCGTCCGACCGGGCCCACGCGGTGGCGCTGGGCTTCCGGTGGGGGCTGGTCCGTTAGGCCCTGCCGGCCCGGGTCCTCGCAAGGGGCCCGTGGACCCGCTGTCTGGTGCAGGCCCGCGGTACCGGGGCCTGCCAGGCGCCCGCCGGTCGAGGGAGCGCGCGCGTCGCCGCTCGGACCGTGAACGTCGTGAAAGCCCCGTCTGCCGGGTGGCGGACGGGGGTGGTTCGGCGGTGGTTCGGCGGTCCTTCGGACGCCCGCTGCTCGTTTCGCCGCGGATGCCGCATCCTTGAGGTGTGGAGTTCCTCGCGGACGAGTCGGTCGAGCGGAAGGGGAGGGCGCAGGGGATGAGTTCCGGCGCACCTGCTCATAACGCTTCGGTGCACAACCACCAAGGCGGTGCCACGGAGGCGACAGCGCCAAGGCACCATGGTCCGATGCGCGACGACGAGGCGGGCACTGCCCACGGGGCGATCGGTGCGCTCGTCCATCGCGCCGTCGACGGGGACGAGCAGGCCACACACGACCTGCTCGCCCATGTCCACCCCCTCGCGCTGCGCTACTGCCGCACCCGGCTGTCCCGGCTCCCGGGCGACGCGCGGCACTTCGTCGAGGACCTGGCGCAGGAGGTCTGCGTCGCCGTCCTGCTCGCCCTGCCGCGCTACCGCGACACGGGCCGCCCCTTCGAGGCGTTCGTCTTCGCCATCGCCGCGCACAAGGTCGCCGACCTCCAGCGCGCCGCGATGCGCCACCCCGGTTCCACGGCCGTGCCGTCCGACGAGATGCCCGAGCGGCCCGACGACTCCCTCGGCCCCGAGGAGCGCGCCCTGCTCAGCAGCGACGCGGAATGGGCCAAGAAACTGCTGGCCAACCTCCCCGAGAACCAGCGCGAGCTGCTGCTGCTGCGGATCGCCGTGGGCCTGACCGCGGAGGAGACGGGCCAGATGTTGGGAATGTCACCGGGCGCGGTCCGGGTGGCCCAGCACCGGGCCCTGAGCAGACTGCGGGCGCTCGCCGAGCAGTAGGCGGCTCCTTCCCCGAGGCCACTGGGCAGCCGTTCTGTACGCGGGATGCCCTGTCTTCCGTACGAACATACGAAGCCGTTCGGCCCGCTGAACCGTGGAATGAGGTGCCCCCGCTTCCCGTTAGCATGGACATCCGCACCGAGCAAGGCCATATGGGGAAGGTGTCATGACTGCCAACGTCGACGGAGTGCCCGGGAAATTCGCGACACTCGGGCTGACCTACGACGACGTGCTGCTGCTGCCGGGCCCGTCGGACATGGCTCCTGACGAGATCGACACCGCCTCGTACGTCTCCAAGAACGTGCGGGTCAACATCCCGCTGCTGTCCGCCGCCATGGACAAGGTCACCGAATCGCGCATGGCGATCGCGATGGCCCGCCAGGGCGGCGTCGGCGTTCTGCACCGCAATCTGTCCATCGAGGACCAGGCCAACCAGGTCGACCTGGTCAAGCGGTCCGAGTCCGGCATGGTGACCGACCCGATCACCATCCACCCGGACGCCACGCTCGCCGAGGCCGACGCGCTGTGCGCCAAGTTCCGCATCAGCGGCGTCCCGGTCACCGACGGCGACAAGAAGCTGCTGGGCATCGTCACCAACCGCGACATGGCCTTCGAGACCGACCGCACCCGCCGGGTGCGCGAGGTCATGACGCCGATGCCGCTGGTCACCGGCAAGGTCGGCATCTCCGGCATGGACGCCATCGAGCTGCTGCGCCGCCACAAGATCGAGAAGCTGCCGCTGGTCGACGGCGGCGGCGTCCTCAAGGGCCTGATCACGGTCAAGGACTTCGTCAAGGCCGAGAAGTACCCCAACGCCGCGAAGGACTCCGAGGGGCGGCTGCTGGTCGGCGCCGCGGTCGGTGTCGCCGGTGACTCCTTCGAACGGGCCCAGGCGCTGATCGAGGCGGGCGCCGACTTCATCGTCGTCGACACCGCCCATGGCCACTCCCGGCTGGTCGGCGACATGGTCGCCAAGATCAAGTCGAACTCCTCCGGCGTCGATGTCATCGGCGGCAATGTCGCCACCCGCGACGGCGCCCAGGCCCTGATCGACTCCGGCGTGGACGGCATCAAGGTGGGCGTGGGCCCCGGCTCGATCTGTACGACCCGCGTGGTCGCCGGCGTCGGCGTCCCGCAGGTCACCGCCATCTACGAGGCGGCCCTCGCCGCCAAGGCGGCCGGCGTCCCGGTGATCGGCGACGGCGGCCTCCAGTACTCCGGCGACATCGCGAAGGCCCTGGTGGCGGGCGCCGACACGGTCATGCTGGGCTCGCTGCTCGCGGGCTGCGAGGAGTCGCCGGGCGAGCTGCTGTTCATCAACGGCAAGCAGTTCAAGTCGTACCGCGGCATGGGCTCGCTGGGCGCCATGCAGACCCGCGGCGACCGCAAGTCCTTCTCCAAGGACCGCTACTTCCAGGAGGGCGTCGCCTCCGACGAGCAGCTGGTCCCCGAGGGCATCGAGGGCCAGGTGCCCTACCGCGGCCCGCTCGCCTCCGTGGTCCACCAGCTGGTCGGCGGGCTGCGCCAGTCGATGTTCTACGTCGGCGGCCGGACCGTGCCCGACCTCCAGGAGGGCGGCCGGTTCGTCCGGATCACCTCCGCGGGCCTCAAGGAGAGCCACCCGCACGACATCCAGATGACGGTCGAGGCGCCGAACTACAGCCGGGGCAAGTAGTCCGCACGGCGTGCCGAGGGCGGCTCCGGAGACTCCGGGGCCGCCCTCGCCGTGCCGGTCGGTGATACTGGAAGGCGCTGAACGCAAAGGGAGAGGCCACACACGTGACTGAGATCGAGATCGGGCGCGGCAAGCGCGGGCGCCGGGCATACGCCTTCGACGACATCGCCGTCGTCCCCAGCCGCCGTACGCGCGACCCGAAGGAGGTCTCGATCGCCTGGCAGATCGACGCCTACCGCTTCGAGCTGCCCTTCCTGGCCGCCCCCATGGACTCGGTCGTCTCCCCGGCCACCGCGATCCGCATCGGCGAGCTGGGCGGTGTCGGCGTACTGAACCTCGAAGGGCTGTGGACCCGCTACGAGGACCCGCAGCCGCTGCTCGACGAGATCGCCGCGCTGCCCGCCGGGTCCGCCACCCGCCGGATCCAGGAGATCTACGCCGCGCCCATCAAGGAAGAGCTGATCGGCGCCCGCATCAAGGAGGTGCGCGACGCCGGTGTGGTCACCGCCGCCGCGCTCTCCCCGCAGCGCACGGCCCAGTTCTCCAAGGCCGTGGTGGACGCGGGCGTGGACCTGTTCGTCATCCGCGGTACGACGGTCTCGGCGGAGCATGTCTCGTCCTCGCACGAGCCGCTGAACCTGAAGCAGTTCATCTACGAACTCGATGTCCCGGTGATCGTCGGCGGCTGCGCCACGTACACCGCCGCCCTGCATCTGATGCGCACGGGCGCGGCGGGTGTCCTGGTCGGCTTCGGCGGGGGCGCCGCCCACACCACGCGCAATGTGCTCGGCATCCAGGTCCCGATGGCCACGGCGGTGGCGGATGTCGCCGCCGCCCGCCGTGACTACATGGACGAGTCGGGTGGCCGGTACGCGCATGTGATCGCGGACGGCGGGGTCGGCTGGTCCGGTGACCTGTCCAAGGCGATCGCCTGCGGCGCCGACGCGGTGATGATGGGCTCGCCGCTGGCCCGCGCCACCGACGCGCCGGGCAGGGGCCACCACTGGGGCATGGAGGCCGTCAACGAGGAGCTGCCGCGCGGCAACAAGGTCGACCTCGGCACGGTCGGCACGATCGAGGAGATCCTCACCGGCCCGTCGCACATCCCCGACGGCTCGATGAACTTCTTCGGCGCGCTGAAGAGGGCGATGGCCACCACCGGGTACAGCGAGCTGAAGGAGTTCCAGCGGGTGGAGGTCACGGTGGCGGACTCGCAGCACAAGCGGTGACGCCGCGCTCTGACTGATTCGCCCGATCGGCTGTCGGCTGCCGGCTATTGGCTGTCGGCTTGAGCGGAGGGGTCCGGTTGCCCTGGGGGGTGGCCGGGCCCCTTTTGCGTGCCTGAACGCGCTGGTGGGGGCGTGTTGTGCGAGGCGGGGGCGCACGGTTGCGTTCGGGGTGGATGTGGGCTGAATGGGCGAAGCGGGGCGGTAACGTCCGTGTCCGGCGCCCCAGTTCTCTGGGACGCCCCCTTCCAAGGAGAGCGTTCCGGACCCCGGCCCTCGGGGCCCGGCCCGAATTCCACATGAGCCGCCTACCGGGCCTATGGGTGGCGTCATGGAAGGGGGCGTGCCCATGGGACGTCACCGCAAGCCCACCCGCTGGGACCGTCTTCAGCTTCGGCTGGTGAAGTTCCGGAGGAGGTGGATCTTGCGGATCTATGGCCGATGAGCGGCCGCCCCCAAGAGAACTAGGGGCGGACACCCGTTAGTCGGTCGGAGCCTGCCGCAGTGTCCGCTGCGGTGGGCTCCACCCTTGTGCTGGCCGATGAGCGGCCGCCCCCAAGAGAACTAGGGGCGGACACCCGTTAGTCGGTCGGAGCCTGCCGCAGTGCCCTCTGCGGTGGGCTCCTCTTTGATCTTTTGTGCAAGGTGTGGACGGCCGTCCCCATAGGGACTGGGGGCGGACACCCGTGATTCAGCCGTCTCCACCGTACTGGCACCACCCGGCCCACGCCAGCAGCTCTCGCGGCGCCGCACCCCCACGCGCCCCCCGCTCACAACCTGTGCGCCGCCCCCGTGGGTGTGGCTCCCCGGGTGTCCAGGAGGAGCTGGGCCTTCACCGAGAGGCCCTGGAGGTCGTACGTGCGGTGCTGCTGGAGGAGGATCGTGAGGTCGGCGTCGGCTGCGGCCTCGTAGAGGGAGTCGGCCCGGGGGACCGGGCGGTCCAGGACGTTCCAGGACGAGACATGCGGGTCGTGGTAGCTGACGGCGGCGCCGAGTTCCATGAGGCGGATCGCGATCTCGTGGGCGGGGGTGCCCTGCTGGTCGGCGAGGTCGGGTTTGTAGGTGACGCCGAGGAGCAGCACGCGGGCGCCGCGGGCGGATTTGCCGTGCTCGTTGAGGAGGGCGGCGGCGCGCTGGACGACGTAGCGCGGCATCTGTTCGTTGACGTGCCGGGCCAGTTCGACCATGCGCAGGCCGCGGCCGGCCGGGCCGGTGAGGGCCTGGGGGGTGGCGTGGCCGCCGACGCCGGGGCCGGGGCGGAAGGCGTGGAAGCCGAAGGGCTTGGTCTCGGCGCAGCGGACGACGTCCCACAGGTCGACGCCGAGGTCGTGGCAGAGCACGGCCATCTCGTTGACGAGGGCGATGTTGACGTGCCGGAAGTTGGTCTCCAGGAGCTGCACGGTCTCGGCCTCGCGCAGGCCACGCGCGCGGACGACTTTGTCGGTGAGGCGGCTGTAGAAGGTGGCGGCGGACTCGGTGCAGGCGGGGGTGAGGCCGCCGATGACCTTGGGGGTGTTGGCCGGGGTGAAGTCGCGGTTGCCGGGGTCGACGCGGCTGGGGGAGTAGGCGAGGTGGAAATCGCGGCCCGCGCGCAGGCCGGAGCCGGCCTCCAGGAGGGGGCGGAGGAACGTCTCGGTCGTGCCGGGGTGGACCGGGGACTCCAGGATGACGGTGGTGTGCGGGCGCAGGCGCGGGGCGAGGGTGCGGGCGGCGCTCTCCACCTGGCCGAGGTCGGGGTCGCCGTCGGGGCCGCGCGGGGTGGGCGCGCAGATGACCGCGTAGCGGACGCGGCCCAGCTCGGCGGGGGCGGGGGCCTGGCGGTAGCCGTCGGCCAGCATCCGGCGCATGTCGGCGGGGCTCAGGGAGCCGGCCTCCGGCCCGGTCGGGTAGCCGACGGTGGGGATGCCTGCGGCGACGGCGGCCTGGGCCAGGGGGAGGCCGAGCGCGCCGAGTCCGATGACGGCGAGATCTGCGGGCATGGCGTGGGCCGTCCTTCCCAGTTGCCGAAGCGGTTGGCGGGAGCAGAGAGCGGGGGCGGTACGGGGGTGGTGCGGGGGGTGGAGCGGCTAGCAGGGGTGGGGCGGGTGCGCAACCCCTGTGGACAGAACGGGGCAGCGCAATGTCAGACTAGGAGTAAATATGACCGAAATACGGCATTGCCTCCTTGTGTCGCCGGGCCGGACGTCCCTTCTCGCGTTGCGCGGACGGGTGGGTTGTCCACAGGCTGGAGGTGTGTGGTGGCCGGAGTCGGGCAAGACGGTCAGAATCTGGGCAGGGGGATGCGGCCGTGGCAGCGCCCGACGGGTGTGGCCGGCGTGACCGACGAGCGGGAGGCAGCGGTGAGGACAGCGACACTGGGGCCGGCGCAGCGCGCCGAGTCCCTGGCATCAATGGCCGAGCGTGAACTGGATGTGCTGGTCGTGGGCGGTGGGGTGGTCGGCGCGGGCACCGCCCTGGACGCGGTCACCCGCGGACTGTCCACGGGGCTGGTGGAGGCCCGCGACTGGGCGTCGGGCACATCGAGCAGGTCCAGCAAGCTGATCCATGGCGGGCTGCGCTATCTGGAGATGCTGGACTTCACTCTCGTGCGCGAGGCGCTCAAGGAGCGCGGTCTGCTGCTGGAGCGGCTCGCCCCGCACCTGGTCAAGCCGGTGCCGTTCCTGTACCCGCTCCAGCACAAGGGCTGGGAGCGGCTGTACGCGGGCTCGGGCGTCGCCCTCTACGACGCGATGTCGCTGGCCCGCGGCCATGGGCGCGGGCTGCCCACCCACCGCCATCTGACCCGCCGTCACGCCCTGCGGGTCGCCCCCTGCTTGAAGAAGGACGCGCTGGTCGGGGCGTTGCAGTACTACGACGCGCAGATGGACGACGCGCGGTACGTGGCGACGCTGGTGCGGACCTCGGCGGCGTACGGCGCGAAGGTCGCCAACCGCGCGCGTGTGACGGGTTTCCTGCGCGAGGGCGGGCGGGTCGTGGGCGCGCGCGTGCAGGACGTCGAGGCGGGCGGGGAGTACGAGATCCACGCCAAGCAGATCGTCAACGCCACGGGTGTGTGGACCGACGACACCCAGGCGATGGTGGGCGAGCGCGGGCAGTTCCACGTCCGGGCCTCCAAGGGGATCCACCTCGTCGTGCCCAAGGACCGGGTCAGTTCCACGACCGGGCTGATCCTGCGGACGGAGAAGTCCGTGCTGTTCGTCATCCCCTGGGGGCGGCACTGGATCATCGGCACCACCGACACCGACTGGAGCCTCGACAAGGCGCACCCGGCCGCCTCCAGCGCGGACATCGACTATCTGCTGGAGCACGTCAACTCGGTGCTCGCGGTGCCGCTGACCCGCGACGACGTGGAGGGGGTCTACGCCGGGCTGCGCCCGCTGCTGGCCGGTGAGTCGGACGCCACCAGCAAGCTGTCGCGCGAGCACACCGTGGCCCATCCGGCGCCGGGCCTGGTGGTGGTGGCGGGCGGCAAGTACACGACGTACCGGGTGATGGCCAAGGACGCGGTGGACGAGGCCGTGCGCGGGCTGGACATGCGGGTTGCCGACTGTGTCACCGAGGACATCCCGCTGCTGGGCGCGGAGGGCTACCGGGCGCTGTGGAACGCGCGGGCGCGGATCGCCGCGCGGACCGGCATCCATGTGGTGCGCGTGGAGCATCTGCTGAACCGGTACGGGTCACTGGCCGAGGAGGTCCTCGACCTGATCGCCGCCGACTCCTCGCTGGGCGAGCCGCTCCAGGCCGCCGACGACTATCTGCGCGCCGAGGTCGTCTACGCCGCCTCGCACGAGGGGGCGCGGCATCTGGACGACGTGCTGACCCGGCGTACCCGGATCTCCATCGAGACCTTCGACCGGGGTACGCGCAGTGCCCGGGAGGCCGCCGGGTTGATGGCTCCGGTGCTCGGCTGGGACGAGGGCCAGATCGAGCGCGAGGTCGAGCACTACGAGAAGCGGGTGCAGGCCGAGCGGGAGTCCCAGCGCCAGCCGGACGACCTGACGGCGGACGCGGCGCGGCTGGGGGCGCCGGACATCGTGCCGCTGTGACGGGGGCGGCTTTGGTGGGGCCGCGCTGAATCCTCATGGGGGGCGGCACACTGACGGGCGGGGCGCTCTGAGGGTTGGGGCGCTCTGACGGTTGAGGCGTGCTGACGGTTCGTCGTGGGGGGCGTCGGTCATGTCACTCGAACGGGTGTAGGGGTTCGGGATCTCTGTTCGGGGTCGGTTCGTTCATCGGGTGTCGGGCGGTGTGCTGGCCGCATTCCGGTGGTGGGGGACGGAGGGACTCCGGCGGAGGCCGGGGAAGGGCACCCGGGGCGCTGAGCACTTGTCGGGTGAGAGACAATGGAGGCTCTGTCAGGGCGGGTTGCATGAGGGGACGCATGTCGGAGGCGGAGCGAACGGGGGCATCCCGTCAGGACCAGAACGCACGTCTCCTCGCCGGGCGGTACCGGCTGGGAGGCGTGCTCGGCCGCGGTGGCATGGGGACGGTGTGGCGGGCCGAGGACGAGACGCTGGGGCGGACGGTCGCGGTCAAGGAGTTGCGGTTCCCGACCAGCATCGACGAGGAGGAGAAACGCCGGCTCATCACCCGCACCCTGCGCGAGGCCAAGGCCATCGCGCGGATCCGGAACACGAGCGCGGTCACGGTCTTCGACGTGGTCCAGGAGGACGACCGTCCCTGGATCGTGATGGAGCTGGTCGAGGGCAAGTCGCTGGCCGAGGCGATCCGTGAGGACGGGCTGCTGGAGCCGCGCCGCGCGGCCGAGGTGGGCCTCGCGATCCTGGACGTGCTGCGCTCTGCGCACCGCGAGGGCATCCTGCACCGGGATGTGAAGCCGTCCAACGTACTGATCGCCGAGGACGGCCGGGTCGTGCTGACCGACTTCGGTATCGCCCAGGTCGAGGGCGACCCGTCCATCACCTCGACCGGCATGCTCGTCGGCGCCCCCTCCTACATCTCCCCGGAGCGGGCCCGTGGCCACAAGCCCGGCCCGGCCGCCGACCTCTGGTCGCTGGGCGGACTGCTCTACGCGGCCGTGGAAGGCGGCCCGCCCTACGACAAGGGCTCCGCGATCGCCACGCTCACGGCGGTGATGACCGAGCCGCTGGAGGAGCCGAAGAACGCCGGGCCGCTGGCGGACGTCATCCGGGGCCTGCTCACCAAGGACCCCCAGAAGCGGCTCGACGACGCGGGCGCGCGGGCGAAGCTGCACGCCGTGATCCACGCGCCGGTGTCCGGAGGCGCTGAGCCGGCGGACGCGACGCGGGCGATTCCGCTGCCGCCGCAGCCGGACCGGCGCTCGGAGAAAGGGAGTCCGGGCACCGAACGTAGTGCCGGGCAGGGCTCTGGACCGGGCGCCGAGTCGGGCGGGCGGCTGCGCGGGGCACTGCGGTCGGGGCGCAAGGGCGCGGTGGCCACCGGGGCCGCGGCGGCGGGCGCCGCTGGCGCGGCCGGTGCGGCGGCGGTCACGCGCACGCCGGGGGGCGGTACGGACGCCGGGCCGGCGGGCGGGGTCGGCGGTTCTTCCGGTGGGGCTTCTGGTGGGACCTCCGGTGGGTCCGCCGGGTCTTCTGGATCCCCCGGGTCCTCCGGGTCCTCCGGGTCTTCCGGCGAGGGTGCCGCGTCGGTGACGGCCGGGATGTCGGCGGCGGCCGTGGCGTCGCGGGGTACCGGCGGCTCGGGTGGCTCCGCAGGCAAGGCCGGGGCGGCGGGTGTGGCCGGTGACGGGTCTCTTGCGGGGTCCGCTTCGGGGCCCGCACCGGTCGGCTCGTCGGCCGGGGGTGATTCCTCCTCCGGTGGCGGGGCGGGGGTGAAGAGTACGGCGCCGGGGCGCAGTGCGTCCGGGTGGCCCGTGGTGCCGCCGCCGGATCTGCCCGCGCGCCCGGCGCCGAGGGCCTCGCTGACCGACGTGGTGCCCAGGCGGACGCTGCTGATCATCGCCGTGGTGGTGGTGCTGGCGGTGCTCGGAGTGGTGCTGAGCATCGTGTTCGCCGGGGACGACGCGTCGGACGCGCAGTCCGACGGCTCCGCCCGGAGCACGCCCAGCGCGACGGCGAGCGCCGACACCCGCTCCGAGGCCGGCGGCGGCACGGGCACGGACGGACAGGCCACCGACCCCGCGGCCCAGGGCGGTACGCCGGATGCGGGCACCGGTCAGGCGGACGACGAGGAGAAGTCGGACGACGCCTCCGACGACGCGGGCGAGGACGGGGGCGGCACGTCCGGGGTCAGCGGAGTGGCGTCGACGTACGAGGGGCAGCAGGGCTACTCGGTGGGGCTGCCCGAGGGCTGGAAGTACCAGTCCTCGGACAGCGCCGGGGACCGCTTCACCGGCCCCGACGGGCAGAAGCTGCTGGTCGGCTGGACGACCACGCCCAAGGACGACCCGGTGGCGGACTGGGAGAACCAGGAACGCTCGATGTCCCGCGCGCAGTACGAGCGGATCCGAATAGCCGCGGTGGACTACCGGGGCTGGAACACGGCCGACTGGGAGTTCACCTATGTGGAGAGCGGCACGCAGTACCGCTCGGTCGACCGGGGGTTCGTCGTGGACGACGATCAGGGCTACGCGCTGATGTACACGGCGAAGGCGGCGAACTGGGGCGATGCCGAGCGCGCCGACACGTGGAGCACGCTGACGGAGTCCTTCGAACCCAAGCCGTGAGCGGGCGCGGACAGGGGGCGGAAAACGGGTAGGGACGATGAGATGTCCCATCCCCTCAATGCGTATTGCCTCTGGCACGTATCGTGAGTGCTTGCGAACCGTACGCATCCGGAACGGGACGCCTGACGAACGGAATTGACCAACCCGGACGGCCGGGGGAGGCAACGTGGACGACTACGCGGGGCGGGTGCTCGCCGACCGCTACCGCCTGCCGCTGCCGCCTTCCGACGAGTACGAACTCGCCGAGAGCCGGGCCTTCGACACCTACAGCGGACAGGAAGTCCTGGTGCGGCAGGTGCCGTTGCCGGAGGTGGTCGAGGCGGAGGTGCTCGACGACCAGGGGCTGCCCGAGGGATTCACCGCCCGCAGCCATGTGGGACGCAGACCGCAGGCCCGCAGCGCGAGTTCGCGCCGGTCGGCAGATCCGGCCGTGCGGCGGGCCGTCGAGGCGGCACAGGCGGCGGCGCGGATCCCCGATCATGCCCGGCTGGACCAGGTCTTCGATGTGTTCGCCGAGGGCGGTTCGCTGTGGATAGTCAGTGAGCTGGTACCGGCCCGGCCGCTCGCGGCCCTGCTCGCCGAGCAGCCGCTGACGCCCTATCGCGCCGCCGAGGTCGCCTCCGATGTCCTCACCGCCCTGCGGGTGCTGCACGCCCATGGCTGGGTGCACCGCAACATCACCGCACGCACGGTCCTGATCTGCGACGACGGCCGGGTCATGCTGACCGGGCTGGCGGTCGGCGCGGCGGAGGAGGCACTGTGCGGGTACGACCCGGTGCCGCCTCCGGAGGGGGATGACGGCAGCGGTGGCGGGGGTGGGGCGAGGGCCGGTGGAGGGCCGGGGGTGGGACCTGGTGGATCCGGGGTTGCCGGTGCGCTCGGTGGGTCCGGTGTGCCTGGTGGGGCTTCTGGTCGTGTGGGTGGGGGTTCCGGTGGCGGGGCGCAGTTTGGGCAGGTGGGTGCCGGTGGGCCTGCGGGTGTGGGTGCCGGTGGGCAGGTAGGCGCTGGTTGGGCCGCGGGTGCTGGTGGGCACGTAGGCGCCGATGGGGCTGCGGGTCCCGGGGGGCACGCGGGGGCGGTGGAGACCGCCGGGGCCTTCGGGAATGATCCCGAGGCCGCGCGGCGGGCCGCGATCGAGGCGCGGGCGGCCGGAGGGCTGCCGGTGGCCGGGGCCGAGCGGGGGGCGGGTGCCGGGGGTTCGGCGGTGCCGGACCGGCGGGCGGTGGAGAGCGGCGGGGACATCAGGGCGGCGCGGGCCGGGGCGATCGCCGCGTACCGTGCGGGTGCGCGGGCGGCGGCCCGGGTGCAGGAGACGCAGCAGAACGGGCGCGCGGCACTGCCCGGTGCCGGTCCGGCGCCCGAGAGCGGGGAACCGCAGGGGCCGCACGGGCAGATAGCCGACCCCTATGGGGTGCGGAGCGCCGGCCGGCAGATCGAGCCGGTCGAGCAGGCCGGGCAAGGCGCCGGAGCCCCCGCCGTGCTGCCGCCCGCGATGCCCGGAGGGCAGGCGCTGGAGCGTCAGGGGGCGGGAAGCCACGGCGTCGGAGTGCCAGGCGCTGGAGTCCCGGGCGCGGGGCTCCCGGGGGCAGGAGTGGCCGGGGTTCCGGCGGCGGGTGTTCCGGCGCAGGCGGGGCCGGCCGAGGTCGGCTCGGTGGCCGGGGGGACCGCGCGCTGGGACGAGGTGGCCGCCGGGCGGCCGGGCGTCCGGCGGGGGCCGGCCACGGCGCTGGCCGCCGAGCGGGCGCGGCAGGCGCGGATGGCCGTCGTCGGGCCGGTGACCGAGCGCTGGGCGCCGGAGCAGGCCGGGCCGGTGCACGAGAACTGGCAGCTGGCGGCGCCGATCGGTCCCGCGACCGACCTGTGGGCGCTCGGGGCGCTGCTCTTCCGTGCCGTACAGGGGCATGCTCCGTATCCGGAGGAGTCGACGGCCGAGCTGGTGCAGATGGTGTGCGGGGAGCCGCCCGCCTTCGCCGAGGAGTGCGGGCCGCTGCGGCCGGTCGTGGAGTCGCTGCTGCGTCAGGACCCCACCGAGCGCATCGACTTCGAGGAGCTGCGGGGCTGGCTGCGTTCCCTGGTGCGCTCGGCGCCCGAGCCGGAGGCCGGGGTGCATGTGGTGGCGGCGCCGCCCGCCGACACCAGCCGGCTGCCGGTGGTGCGCCGCCGGGGCGAGCTGGTGCGCAGGCGCAAGGCCGGGCTCCCGGCGACGCACGGGCGGCACAAGCGGGCGCGGCAGGAGAAGGGCGCGCCGCGCAAGCTCGGCCGTACCCTGCTCGTCCTGGTGCTGCTGGCGATGGCGGGGGCGATCACGTACGCGGCGCTGTTCATGCCGAAGGCCGGTGAGAACGGCGCGAGCGGGGCCGGCGGCACCGACCGGACCGGGGCGGCCGGCGGGGTGAGCGAGGAGTCCGGAGCGCCGGACGCCAGCAGTGAACCCCGGCCCGACCAGACGTCACCCGGCGGGGAGGGGAGCGGCGACGGATCGTCAGGCGGGTCGGACGGGTCGACGGGGTCGGCGGAGACGCAGACCGCCGGTCCGGAGGTTGCCGACGGGTTCACGCTGCGCAACGACCCCGAGGGTTTCCGGGTGGCCGTCGCCAACGGCTGGGACCGGACGGCGGAGAACGGGCGCGGGCAAGTCGTCTACTCGCAGGGCTCCTTCGAGCTGATCCTGGTGCCGGGGCGGGACCCGGCGGACGAGTTCGGCACGGATCCGATGGAGTACCAGCGCGAGCGCGAGCCGGAGCTCCAGCCGTACCGCGACTCCAGCTGGGCCACCTCCACCGGGCTGAAGTCCATCGAGGTGGGCGGACGGATGATGGCCGAGGGGCAGTTCACCTGGACCGGCGACGACGGGCGCGAACTGTTCGTACGCAATCTCGCGATCCTGGTCGACGGCCGTTATCACGTGGTGCAGTTGCGCGGTCCGGAGGCCGAGCGGGACGAGGTGACCCGGCTCTACGAACAGGCTGCGCAGACGTATCAGGTGACGGACTGACAGGACTGACAGGGCTGACAGGGCTGACAGGAGCCGGAAGGGGCTGACCGGGGGCCGGCAGGGAGCTGAAGAGGGAGGGCGAACGCCTGCTCGGTTAGGGCTGATCCATGGCCGGATCGGGGCCAAAACGGGCGTTCGTGGGTTTGGTTCATTTCTGTCCCGCGAAGCGACAACCGTCACAGTGCGGTCTCCGAGGCCACCCACAGGTTCCCCGAGCGCGGGGCGGTCTTTACGCTGACCCTGTCAAGAGCATTGCGGGGAAACGTGAATCAGATGCAGGGCCTGCGCCTGGGGGACCGCTACCGGCTGACCGACGCCATCGGCAGTGGAGGCATGGGACGGGTCTGGCGCGCCCATGACGAAGTACTGAACCGGGCCGTCGCCATCAAGGAGCTGACCGCCGCGCTCTACGCCTCCGACAGCGACCAGTCGGTGCTGCTGGCGCGGACCCGGGCCGAGGCGCGGGCGGCGGCGCGGATCAACCACTCGGCCGTCGTCACCGTCCATGACGTACTCGAACACGACGGCCGGCCATGGATCGTGATGGAGCTGGTCGAGGGGTATTCGCTCGCCGACGCGGTGAAGGAGAACAGCCGGATCGAGCCCGCCGAGGCCGCCCGGATCGGGCTGTGGGTGCTGCGGGCCCTGCGCGCCGCGCACACCGCCGGGGTGCTGCACCGCGATGTGAAGCCGGGCAACGTCCTGCTCGCGCGCGACGGCCGGGTGCTGCTCACGGACTTCGGGATAGCGCAGATAGAGGGCGACAGCACCATCACGCGGACCGGTGAGGTGGTCGGTTCCGTCGACTATCTGGCCCCGGAGCGGGTGCGCGGCCACGATCCCGGACCGGCCGCCGACCTGTGGGCGCTCGGGGCGACGCTGTACACGGCGGTGGAGGGGCTGTCGCCGTTCCGCCGCACGTCACCGCTGGGCACGATGCAGGCGGTGGTCGAGGAGGAGCCCGAACCACCGGCGTACGCTGGGGCGCTCGCGCCCGTCATCACCGCGCTGCTGCGCAAGGACCCGGCCGCCCGCCCCGGCACCGCCGAGACCGAGCAGCTCCTCGCGGAGGCGGCGGAGGGGCGACGGCCCCGGGCGGCGCAGGCGTACATACCCACGTCGTTCGCGCCCACCCCGTCGCATCCCGCCGGGGCGGGAGGACCCACGGGGACCGGGACGACCCCGCATTCATCGCCCCCGCACGCGTCGACTGCGCATTCATCGACTCCGCACTCATCGACTCCGTATCCGCCGACCCCGTACGCGTCGACTCCGTACGCGTCGACTCCGTATGCGCCGGTGATCGGGCCGACCGCTGTCGGCCCGCACCCGCCCGGCGGTGGCGGTCCGGGTCCCGCGGTTCTTCCGGGCGGCCCGTCCGGTCCGTCCGGTCCACCGCGGCGGCAGCGGCGGTTGCGCACGCTCGCGCTGGTCGTCGCGGTGGCCGCGCTGGTCGGCGGGGGTACGGCGGTGGTGCTGGAGCAGCGGTACGGGGGCGAGGACAGCCCGCAGGGGCAGCAGAACTCCACGTCCCCCGAGTCGCCGCCCCAGCCGGAATCGACGTCGTCGCAGGGCCAGGACGGCCAGGACGAGCCGGTCGATCAGGGGGCGGCCGTACCGGACGGGTGGGTGCCGGTCACGGATCCGCTGGGCTTCGGGCTCTCGCTGCCCGAGGGCTGGGAGCGGCAGAAGCCGAGCGTCTCCGGTGACATCCAGCAGGTCGACTACACCCCCGACGGCGGGCGGCACTTCCTGCGCATAGCCGTCGACGGATCACCCGACTACGCCGACCCGTACGCGCATCTGCTCGACCTCGACCAGCAGCTCGGGGACCGGCTGGTGGACTATCAGCAGACCTCGCTGGAGCGGAACGTCTACCGGGACCGGTCCGGCGCCCGCTGGGAGTACGGCTGGACGGCGCTGGCCAAGGACACCGCGTTCCCGGGGCCGTACCGGGCGGTGGACCAGATGTATCTCTCCCGGGACGGGGTCGAGTACGCGCTCTACATGGCGGCGCCCGCGGAGGAGTGGGAGACGGCCGTCGAGGAGTTCGAGGCGGTGCTGCGCAGCTGGAGCGAGCCGGGAGCGGAATCGTCCGGCTGATTCGTCCGGCTGATTCGTCCAGCCGATTCGTCCGGGTGAGTCCTCAAGCCGGGCCGGGCGGCAGCGGTACGTACCGGACGGTGGATTGGGCCGTCGGCGGGGGCGGGATTCGGTCGTATCGGGCGAACGGGTTTCGTACGGTGATCTCCCGGCGCCTCGGGGGAGTTGTCCCGCCGGTCGCCGGGTGGGGTGCCGTGACCGGCGTCGGTTGTCGGCCACCTGCGCGCTCAGGGTCCGGAAGGGGTGGCTCCGGGTCGGGCATGATGGGGCGCATGGGGACCGAGCGCGCGGATGGTCGTGTCATCGCGGGCCGCTACCGGCTGGAGGCGCTCCTCGGACGGGGCGGTATGGGGGTGGTCTGGCGGGCCACCGACGAACTGCTCGGCCGCCGGGTCGCGGTCAAGGAACTCGAAGTCGACCCCTCCCTGTCGCCCGACCGGGCCCGGGTGCAGCGCGAGCGCATCCTGCGCGAGGCCCGTACCGTCGCCCGGCTCCACCATCCGCATCTGATCGTCGTCCATGACGTGGTGGCGCACGAGGAACGGCCCTACCTCGTCATGGAGCTGATCGACGGCGGGTCGCTCGCCGACCGGATCGCGGCGGGCGGTCCCGTCGAGCCGCGCGAGGCCGCCCGGATCGGGGTCGCGCTGCTCGGCGCGCTCGGCACCGCGCACGCGGCGGGCGTGCTGCACCGCGACCTCAAGCCCGCCAATGTGCTCATCGAGGCCGGCACCGGGCGGGTCGTGCTCACCGACTTCGGGGTGGCGCGGGTGTCCGGGGCGTCCACGCTCACCGAGAGCGGGACGTTCGTGGGGTCGCCGGAGTACACCGCGCCGGAGCGGATGTCGGGCACGGGCACCGGACCGGCCTCCGACCTGTGGTCGCTGGGCGCGCTGCTGTGCGCGGCGGTGAGCGGTGAATCGCCCTTCCAGCGCGCCTCGGTGGGCGGCACGCTCAACGCCGTGGTCTCCGCCCAGATTCGGCTTCCGACACAGGCGGGGCCGCTGCTGCCCGTCGTACGGCGGCTGCTGGAGCGCGATCCCGAGCGGCGGCTGGACGCGGCCGGGGCCGAACGGATGCTGCGGGCCTTCCTGGACACGGGCCGTACCGAACGGCGGCGGCTGGACCGGGTGCTGTCCCGGCGTCGTGGGCTGCTCGCCGCCGCGCTGCTGGTGGCCGCGCTGACCGGGGCGGGCGTGTCGGCGGCGCTGCTGGCGGACGACGATGGGGGAGAGGGGAACGGGGACGAGCGGCCGGGCGGGGGGCCGCCGAGTATGTCGGTGAGTGCGACGGTGACCGGGTCGGTCGGTGCTTCCGTGGGGGCCTCGGTGAGTCCCTCGGTGACCGCTTCCGGTGGTCCGACCGGTGGTCCGACGGCCGTTCCGTGAGCCGTCGTGACGTACTCCCGACATAGGCCCAGAAGCACCGCCATAAAAGGGAGATAAGTCGCGGCCCGCGTCACGGGTATGGTACGGCCCCGGTTTCGAGGTGGAAACGGGGGCGTTCCGCGCGATATGGATGGGCCCATGAGTAACAACGGGGGAGCCCGCCACGGGGCCGATGAACCGACGAGTTTCGAACTGCAACCGCCGCAGCCGCCGGCCCGTCCGGCGAACCCGCAGGTGCCGAACCCGCAGGTACCGGTCCCGCACCCCGGCAACCCCTACGCGACGCCCGCGCACGCGGGCCCCCCGCATGCCGTGCCCCCGCATGCCCAGTCCTCGCACGAGCAGTCCGCGCAGCCGCACCCCGCCGAGCAGTCACCCGCCCCGCAGCGGGCGGTGCCTCATCAGGCGGCCCATGATCCCGGCGCCGGGCGGCTGATCGCCGAGCGGTACCGGCTGCTGTCCAAGCTCGGGCACGGCGGCATGGGGACGGTGTGGCGGGCCAAGGACGAGACCGTGGACCGTGAGGTCGCGGTAAAGGAGCCCCGCGTCCCGGACCACCTTCCCGAGCGTGAACGGGAGAACGCCTACGAGCGGATGCGGCGCGAGGCGCGGGCGGCGGCCCGGCTCGACCATCCGGCCGTGGTGAACGTCCATGACGTGGCCGTCGTGGACGGGCGGCCCTGGATCGTCATGGAGCTGGTGCAGGGACGTTCCCTCGGTCATGCCCTCCAGGAGGGCACCCTGGGTGTGCGCGAGGCCGCCCGGGTCGGCCTGGAGGTGCTCGGCGCGCTGGAGGCCGCCCATGCCGCCGGGATCCTGCACCGGGACGTCAAACCGGACAACGTCCTGCTCGGCCGGCACGACCGGGTGGTCCTCACGGACTTCGGGATCGCGCAGATCGAGGGCGAGACGAACCTGACCGACACGGGCGGGTTCGTGGGCTCGCCCGAGTACATCGCGCCGGAGCGGGTGCTGGGCCAGCGGCCCGGACCGGCGAGCGATCTGTGGTCGCTGGGGGTGGTGCTGTACGCGGCGACCGAGGGCGTGTCGCCGTTCCGCCGCAGCAACACGCCCGCCACCCTCCAGTCCGTCCTCAACGCGGCCCCCGCCCCACCCGCCGTGGCCGCCGGACCGCTCGCCGAGGCCATCAACGGCCTCCTCCAGAAGGACCCGGCCCGCCGCCCGGACGCCGTGCGCGTCCGCACCCTGCTGGAGGCCGCCGCCAACCCGGCCCCGCCCGCGCCCGTGCCCACGCAGAGCGTCGCCGTCGCCGAACCGGCCCGCCGGGGTCGGCGGTTCGGGCGGGCGGCCTGGATCGGGCTGGGGGCGGTGGTGGTCGCGGCGGCGGTGACGTCGTACGTCGTGATCGCCGATCCGTTCGCCGGGCCGCTGCCGGACGGCTGGAAGACCCGGCAGGAACAGGCGCTCGGCGTCACCCTCGCGGTACCGGAGGACTACAAGCGGGGTGTGCCCGAGAAGGACGACGAGTCGCACTGGGTGACGTACACCGACGCGAGCGGGGCCGTCTGGATCGGGCTGACCCTGGAGAAGAAGGCCGAGGACACCACCGGTGACATCGCCGACTCCGCGTCGGCGGAGATGTACGACGACAACGCGACCTTCAAGGACAGCGGTTCGTACGAGCTGAGCATGCCGGAGGCGCCGGGGACCGCCCCCAAGCCGGAGGTGTCGTACGAGGGGAAGAAGGCCGCCGAGAACACGGTGACGTACACGACCACCGACACGCAGAATCCGCGCCCCCGTGAACTGCGGATCTTCTACTTCAAGACGTCCGGCGGGGACATGTACAAACTGACCGTCGGCTACCCGGGCCAGGGCGACTTCACCGAGCGGGGCCGGGACGTGGCACGGACCGCGATCGCGAACCTGGACGTCGACAAGCTGTGAGTCGCCCCGCGGCCCGGACGCCGCGTCGACAGCGAGGCGCTCGGCGCGGTAGGCATGGGGCATGAGTGACGGCGGCACACACCGGCCCGACCCCGACGGACGGCCCAGCGGTGAACGGACGGCCACGGGTGGGCGGTTGGTCGATGGGCGGTTGACTGATGGGCCGTTGGTCGATGGGCGGTTGGTCGGTGGGCGGTACCGGCTCGTCGAGCGGATCGGTTCCGGTGGCATGGGCGCCGTGTGGCGGGCGCACGACGAACTGGTCGACCGCGAAGTCGCCGTCAAGCAGCCGCATCTGCCCGGCGCCCCGGAGGACGAGGCGTATCAGCGGGCCGCGCACCGGCTGCACCGGGAGGCGCGCGCCGCCGCCCGCGTCGACCATCCCTGCGCGGTCACCATCCATGACGTGGTCGTCGACGACGGGGTCCCCTGGATCGTCATGGAACTGGTCCGCGGCGAGTCCCTGCACGAGCGGCTGCGCCGGGGCACCCTGTCGCCGGTCGAGTCCGCCCGGATCGGCCTCGCCGTCCTCGGCGCGCTGCGCGCCGCGCATGCCGTCGGAATCGTGCACCGCGATGTGAAACCGGCCAATGTGCTGCTCGGCTCCCACAGCCGGGTCGTCCTCACGGACTTCGGTGTCGCACACGTCCAGGGCGAGGAATCGCTCACGGTGAGCGGGGAGTTCGTGGGCTCGCTGGAGTTCGTCGCGCCGGAGCGGATGTCCGGGCGCGGTGCCGGACCCGCCTCCGACCTGTGGTCGCTCGGCGTGCTCCTGTACGCGGCCGTCGAGGGCGGCTCCCCCTTCCGGCGTACGACGCTGGAGTCCACGCTCGCCGCGATCCTCGCCACCGATCCGCCCGAGCCGAAGCAGGCCGGACCACTGGGGCCGCTGATCGTGGGGCTGCTGGTGAAGGACCCCGACGGTCGGCCGGGGCCCGCGGAGACGGCGGCTGCCTTGGAGACGGTGGTGGAGAAGTGGCCGACGCCCGGGGAGGCGGGGGTCGCCCAGGAGACGGATGGGTTGAGGGAGTTCGGGGAGGACGGGGGGACGGTGTGGTTGGGGAGTGGGGACGGGGTACCGGCCGGGGTGGCGGGTGCCGGGGTGGGGGAGCACGCGGGTGGGGAGGACGCGGGTGGGGAGGACGGGAGCGGCGTGGCGCCGGGGGAGGCGGATGTCGTGGACGGGGGGATACCTCAGGCGGACCCCGGTGCGTCGGCGGACGCCGTATCCCCTGCCGGGGCCCCTGCCCTGCCCCCGCGTGGTCGGCGCGGTCTCCGTCACCCCGTCGCCCTCGCGCTCGTGGGAGCGCTCCTCGGCGGTGGGATATGGGCCGGGACGATGGCCTTCGGTGGGACGGAGGGCGGGGACGGGGAGACGGCGGTTGCCGAATTGACGCCTGGGTCGGCGACCGGACCCACGTCCGGGTCGGCGGCCGGAACGTCGGCCGGACTGACCGGGGCGCCCGAGGGGGCCGCGTCGCCGTCGGCGTCCGCCATCGAGACCTGGGTACTCCATCCCGAGGGCGACATGGACGCCGTACTGGCGCTCCCGGTGGAGTACGAGGAGCTGGCGCGGCAGGGCGGGCCGGACGATCAGCCTCGGCTGGTGGTCTACTCGTCCGGCTCCGTGGACGTACGCCTCACGCAGTGGGACCGGGCGCCACGGGATGCCATGGGACAGGCGAAGGACGCGCACGCGACCTGGGCGGGGTACGACCCGCAGGCGCGCACCCAGTACACCGAGACCAGCTTCCGGGGCAGTGACGCGGTGATCGCGGACACCACGTACACCTCCGAGGGGTTCACCACCCGGGTGATGGAGCTGATGATCCTCACCGGGGACGGCCGGATGTATGAGCTGCGGGTGGACATGCCGAAGGGGACGGCGGAGGAGCAGCGGGGTACGACGGTGTTCAAGGAGGCGCGGGACCGGCTGGAGCTGGGCGCGGGGGGCTGAGCCTGGGGCGGGATCCGGTCGGCGGTCGGTGCCGCTCCATTACCGGCGGGTACACAAAGCCTGCGGCGCGGCATACCCTGCGCCTCATGACCGACGCGCAGGGTTCTGAGACGGCCACCGGCCCCGTGGACACCACGACCCCCATCGCTACGAACGCCAGTGCGGACAATGGGGCGAATGGCGGGGCAGGCGGCGGGGCGGACGACGGAGCGGATATCGGTGCTGGGGTCGGTGCTGGGGTCGGTACGAATCCGGTCGCACCCGCCCCGGCGGGTGTGCGGACCGCCGCCGATGTGGTCACGCCGGAGCTGATCGCCCAGCTCACCAAGGGGGTGGCCGGTTCCGGCCTGACCGCGAGCCACTCACCCTTCACCGGCGAGAAGCTGGCCGATCTGCCCGAGTCGACGCCGGAAGACGTGGCAGGGGCGTTCGAGGCGGCGCGGGCCGCGCAGGCCGTGTGGGCGCGGATCCCGGTGCGGCGGCGGGCCGCCGTACTGCTGCGCTTCCACGATCTGGTGCTGGAGCGGCAGGCCGAGGTGCTGGACCTGATCCAGCTGGAGACCGGCAAGGCCCGGCTGCACGCCCACGAGGAGGTGCAGGCCGTCGCGGTCGCCGCCCGCCACTATGGCCGCCGGGCCGCCGCCTATCTGCGGCCCAAGCGGCACGCGGGCGCCGTGCCCGCGCTCACCCATGTCACCGAGTTGCGCCACCCGCGTGGAGTCGTCGGTCAGATCGCCCCCTGGAACTACCCCCTGGAGCTGAGCGTCGGCGACGCGCTGCCGGCGTTCGTCGCGGGCAACGCGGTGGTGATGAAGCCGGACACGGAGACCTGTCTGACCGCGCTGTGGGCCCGTGACCTGCTGATCGAGGCCGGGTTGCCCGCCGAGGTGTTCCAGGTCGTGCTAGGCGAGGGCCCGGTCGTAGGACCTGAGGTCGTCACCCACGCGGACTACGTCTCCTTCACCGGCTCCACCCGCACCGGCCGCGAGGTCGCCGAGCGCGCCGCCGCCCGCCTGGTCGGCGTGTCCCTCGAACTCGGCGGCAAGAACGCCATGCTGGTCCTCGCGGACGCCGACGTAGACAAGGCCGCGGCGGGCGCGATCCGCGCCTGCTTCTCCTCCGCGGGCCAGCTCTGCGTCTCCATCGAACGGCTGTATGTCCACGAGTCGATCGCGGACACCTTCCTGGAGCGGTTCGCCGCGCGGACCCGGGGCATGCGGCTCGGTACGTCCCTGGCGTACGGCGCCGACATGGGCTCGCTGGTCGGCGAGCGGCAACTGGCCACCGTACAGCGGCATGTGGCGGACGCGGTCGCCAAGGGCGCGACGGTCGTCGCCGGGGGCGTGGCCCGGCCGGACATCGGCCCGTACTTCTATGAGCCGACCATCCTCGACGGCGTCGGCGAGCCGATGGCCGTCTGCGCGGAGGAGACCTTCGGCCCGGTCGTCTCCGTCTACCGCTTCGCCGACGAAGAGGACGCGATCGAGCGCGCCAACTCCACGTCGTACGGCCTGAACGCCTCGGTCTGGAGCAAGGATGCCCGGCGTGGCCGCGAGATCGCGGCGCGGCTGCGCACCGGCACGGTCAATGTCAACGAGGGGTACGCCTCCGCGTACGGCAGCGCGCAGTCCCCGATGGGCGGCATGAAGGACTCGGGCCTGGGCCGCCGACATGGCGCCGAGGGCATCCTCAAATACACCGAGGCGCAGACGGTGGCGGTGCAGCGGGTGCTGCCGATGGGGCCTTCGCTGGGGATGAGCGATGAGCAGTACGCGCGGGTCATGAGTACGAGTCTGCGGGTGATGAAGGCGTTGCGGTTCCGGTAGCCGGTAGCCGGTAGCCGGTAGTAGCCGTAGCCGGCCGTCGGTCGTGATCGGGGGCGTTGTCCTGGGTGGGGCAAAGAGAAGGACCTGCGCCCCCCTCCGAGCGCAGGTCCTTCTCTTGCTTGCGTGTGCTTGCGTGAAGCTGTTCGGTTGTTGAGCCGTCGGGCCGTTCGGCCTCGTTATGCCTCGACGCCGGTCTTGCGCTTGCGCACCACGAACACCGCGCCGGCGCCGAGCACGACGGCGGCGCCGCCGACGAGGCCGATGACGGGAAGCGTGGAACTGGAACCGGTCTCGGCGAGGTTGCCGGTCACCTGGGGGGTGTTGGTGCCGGGCTCCTTGTCGGTGATGGGAGCCTTGCCGCCCTCCTGCGGGCCGGTGCCGTCGGTGTCCGTACCGGAGGCCACGATCTGGAAGCGGTACGCGACCTCGCCGAAGCCGAAGCACTCGGCGTCGCGGTCGCCGTAGATCGTCGCGCCGAGCGAGAAGCCGGCGCCGACCGGGGCGGATGACTTCACATCGATCCGGAGCGGGATGTTGACCTCGTAGTCCGGCTTCAGCTCGTCGGTGTAGCCGACATACCCGACGGCGTAGCCCTCTTCGTTGAGGTCTCCCCACGTCTCACTGTCCGGGTCCCACGCCTGGAGCCGGACCTGCTGGGTGCGGAAGAGGTCCGTGCCGTCCTCGTCGGGGGAGGCTCCGGCGAAGAAGTCCAGGTCGGTGAGGGTGGAGTCGGAGCTGTTCAGGACGTCCAGCGAGAACTCGTGCCAGCCGCTGCCCGCCTCGATCTTGCCCGGCAGGCCGGTGATGGTGACATCGACCTTCTGGTCCGCGCACGCCGAGGGCTCGGGGTCGGGGCTCTCGGTCTCCTCCGGCGGGGTGGTGGTCTCCGCCGGGGTGGTCGCCGGAGTGGTCGACGGGGTGGTCGCCGGCGGGGACGTCGAGGTCTCGGTGTCCGTCTCCGGCTCCGAGGACTTGTCGTCGTCGGACGGCGTGGTCGACACGGTGTCGGTCGGTTCTGAGGTCTGCGATTCCGAGTCCGTCGGTGAGGCGGTCAGCGACGGGTCGGCCGAGATGGACTCGGAGGACGTCGGGGACGGGGAGGTGTCCCCGTCGGTCGCGAACGCGACGGGCGCGGCGGTCAGCAGCGCGAGCGGCGAGATGACGGCTGTCGCAGCCGCCACCGCGAGGGCACGGCGGAGCTTCATGAAGACCTCGAAAGTCAAGTACCACGGCGTCGCGGTACGGGCGGCCGGGTCTCACGTGTGGGGCGTGGGATGGTCCGGTGATTCGAGAGGTTGGATCAGTGAAGCCTGTGAAGGGTTGCCCTTCGCTCACAAAAATCTTATGTGACCTGGGTCACTTGGAGGGGGCATGTGGAAGGGCCCCGCGGGGGTCGGCCGCGGGGCCCTTCTTCGTCAGCACCGGCGTCAGGGCGGCGCCGGTGCCGGGGAGCGGCGCCGGGGGGTTGCGCCGCTGGCTGTGTGCGCCTGGGTCGGCGCTCCGGCGCATCGGGGGTGCGCGGGTGGTCCGACAACGGGCGGGGTTGTGGTGAGGGTGTGGGGAGGATGGGGCGGATGGGGACGGCGGGTGTGATGCCGACGATGTTCGCCGCCGCGGGGCAGGGCGGCGGCTGTCTGTCTGATTGGCTGTCCGCTGTACGGACGAGCGTTGCGGGGGAGACCTTCGCCCTGGACCTGGACGGATTCCGCCGGCCGGCCCCGGGCGTCCCCGGAGCCGGCCGTTCTCTTGGGTGACCGGGCTGCTGTCCCCGGCCGTCCGGACACGACCCTGGAGCGAGGTCCCACGACGTACGGCACGATCCGTACGTCTCATCGCTCCAGCGAGCCACGCGTGGTTCTTTCGGGCCCGCACCTGGCTGACACGGACATCGGTACCAACGAAGGGTCTCGCGGGGCGGTCACGCGCCGTACGGGTGAGAGGGCATGCGTACGTACGTACACGGAACGCCGATTCTCAGATCTTGCCGCGGCACAGTTCGAGCAGCGTCATGGCGAGGGGGGTGCCGGGCTTGCCCAGGGCCTCGCGGTAGTGGCCGAGGATCTCCATCTCCCGGGAGAGGTTCACCCGGCGTCCGCCGGAGGTGATCCGGGCGTCCTGGATCACGGCCGAGACGGCCATCCGTTCCTGGATCAGGCCGATGATCCGGTCGTCGAGCGCGTCGATACGTTCACGGGCGCCGGTGATGACATCGGCGGCGGCGTCGGTGTGCGCGCCGGTCTTCTCCGCGGGGGTGGTGGTCATGGCGGGGTCTCCTGGGGATGGGGAGGGGGAGTGGTGTCGGATGTCTCGACCCCGGTACGGACAGGCCCCGGAAACGCCAGGCGCCCCGGACCTTGTCGGCCCGGGGCGCCTGGGAAGTCGCTTGTCAGTAGCTCAAGCAGCACGACCATGGCAGCCGGCGGGCCGGTCGCCATAGGTAAACAGGAAGGTCGGGTGCTTGCGCATGGGGTGAGTATGGCATGGGGGTGCCGGACGGTCGGGGGAGGGGGTGGGGGTAGGGGGGTGGAGGTGGCTGTTTGGCCGGGAGGGGCTTGGCCGGGGTGGCACCTCTCTGTCCGACCGAGACGGGTGGCTGGGTGGGCGTAGGTCTGGGGGGCTGGGGGCGTAGCCCCCAGGTACGGCGGCGACCGTCCGACCCGCAACCGGCGGCAGACCCGAGCCGCCACCCCCGTAACGCCGACCCGCACCGGGCGGCAGACCCGAGCCGCCACCCCCGTAACCCCACCCCGCCCCCCGTTAGACTCGGTACCCACACACCCCGCCCCACCGCCGGAAGGCACCCCGTGTCATCAGCGACCCCCGCTGCCCCCGCCCCCGACACCGTCCTGGTCGTCGACTTCGGCGCGCAGTACGCCCAGCTCATCGCCCGCCGCGTCCGCGAGGCCCGGGTCTACAGCGAGATCGTGCCGAGCACCACGCCGGTCGCCGAGATGCTCGCCAAGAACCCGGCGGCGATCATCCTCTCCGGCGGTCCCTCCTCGGTCTACGCCGACGAGGCCCCCCGCCTGGACCGCGCCCTCTTCGAGGCCGGCGTCCCCGTCTTCGGCATGTGCTACGGCTTCCAGCTGATGGCCCAGACCCTCGGCGGCACGGTCGACAACACCGGTGCCCGTGAGTACGGCCGTACGCCGCTGCACGTATCGAAGTCGTCCTCCACCCTCTTCGAGGGCACCCCCGCCGAGCAGCCGGTCTGGATGTCGCACGGCGACGCCTGCTCCGCCGCCCCCGAGGGCTTCACCGTCACCGCGTCCACGGACGTCGTCCCGGTCGCCGCCTTCGAGAACGACGAGAAGAAGCTCTACGGCGTCCAGTACCACCCCGAGGTCATGCACTCCACGCACGGCCAGCAGGTCCTGGAGCACTTCCTCTACCGCGGCGCCGGCCTCACCCCCACCTGGACCACCGGCAGCGTCATCGACGAGCAGGTCACCGCGATCCGCGAACAGGTCGGCGACAAGCGCGCCATCTGCGGCCTGTCCGGCGGCGTGGACTCCGCCGTCGCCGCCGCCCTCGTCCAGCGCGCCATCGGCTCCCAGCTGACCTGCGTCTACGTCGACCACGGCCTGATGCGCAAGGGCGAGACCGAGCAGGTCGAGAAGGACTTCGTCGCCGCGACCGGCGTGCAGCTCAAGGTCGTCGACGCCGAGGAGCGCTTCCTGACCGCCCTGAAGGGCGTCTCCGACCCCGAGGAGAAGCGGAAGATCATCGGGCGGGAGTTCATCCGCGTCTTCGAGCAGGCCCAGGCCGAGATCATCGCCGACGCGGGCCCGGCCGTGGAGTTCCTCGTCCAGGGCACCCTCTACCCCGACGTCGTGGAGTCCGGCGGCGGCACCGGCACCGCCAACATCAAGTCCCACCACAACGTCGGCGGCCTCCCCGAAGACCTCGAATTCCAGCTCATCGAACCGCTGCGCAAGCTCTTCAAGGACGAGGTCCGCATGGTCGGCCAGGAGCTGGGCCTGCCCGACGAGATCGTCCAGCGCCAGCCCTTCCCCGGCCCCGGCCTCGGCATCCGGATCGTCGGCGAGGTCACCAAGGACCGCCTCGACCTGCTCCGCGAGGCCGACGCCATCGCCCGCGAGGAACTGACCGCGGCCGGCCTCGACCGCGACATCTGGCAGTGCCCGGTGGTGCTGCTCGCCGATGTCCGCAGCGTCGGCGTCCAGGGCGACGGCCGCACCTACGGCCACCCCATCGTGCTGCGCCCGGTCTCCTCCGAGGACGCCATGACCGCCGACTGGTCCCGGCTGCCGTACGACGTCCTCGCGAAGATCTCGACCCGCATCACCAACGAGGTCAGCGACGTCAACCGCGTCGTCCTCGACATCACCTCCAAGCCCCCGGGCACCATCGAGTGGGAGTGACCTCCCCATGACCTCCCCATGACCTCCCCCCGGCCGCCCTTCAGGTCCGCTTGAGCGTCCGCACCGGCGCTCCGGGCTGCCACACCTGCACGACCAGGTATTTCTCGTCCTCGACGGTCGTCCGTACGACCTCCGTCAACTCGGTGCGGAAGAGGTGGAACGGCTCCGGCGGTTTCACCTCTTCGCTGTACGCCGCCTTCCGCGCCGGATCCGTCACCTCCACCGCCCGCCCGGCGATCCGCACATCACCCCCGCCCATCGACTGCCCCTCACCCGGATTCGCCTGCAACGCGAACCGCGCGTCCCGCCGCAGATCGAGCGCCTTCACCGACCCCGGCATCATCCCCAGCCACAGCTCACCGCCGAGGAAACGCACCTCCAGCCCCGTCGTACGCGGCGCGCCGTCCTTGCGCAGCGTCGCCAGCACGTGATGCGTGAACGCCCCGAACCGCTCCTCCACGGTCCTCGCCAGCACGGGCTCCACCGCCACGAACCCACCCCAGCTCACACCGCCCACCCCACCGGCACCGGTGCCGTCCCGCAGGTGGCGCTCGCTGGTGCCGTCCCCATGGATGCTGTCCGTGCCGGTGACATCCCCACGGGCACCATCCGCCCCGGCACCCGACTCGGTCCTGTCGTCACTCGCACGTCTCATATGACGAGTCTGGCCGCGAATCCCGACATCCACTGTCCGGTATCGGCCAGAGGCGTCCTCTTTCGGGCGCAGCTCTGTCATCTTCGCCAGCCCGACGGTAACTTCCCGCCCGTAAAGCAGCCCAGTGCCGGAGGATCCATGCTCGGCCCCACTCCGCCCCCACCCCTGCCCACCGACCGGCTGCGCTTCGCGATGCCGCCGATGCACGAATCCCTGGAGGACGAGCGCCGGCACCGCAAAGAACGGCTCGCCGGCGCTCTGCGGATCTTCGGCCGCAAGGGCTTCGAGGACGGGGTCTCCGGCCACATCACCGCCCGCGATCCGGAGTTCTCCGACTGCTTCTGGGTCAACCCCTTCGGCATGCCCTTCCGTCATGTCACGGTCAGCGATCTGGTCCTCGCCAACCAGGACGGGCAGGTCATCCAGGGCGGCTACCACGTCAACCAGGCCGCCTTCACCGTCCACGCCCAGGTCCACGCCGCCCGCCCCGATGTCGTCGCCGTCGCCCACTGCCACTCCGTGCACGGCCGCGCCCTCGCCGCCCTCGGCGACCTCCTCGACCCGATCACCCAGGAGAGCTGCGCCTTCTACGAGGACCACGCCCTGTACGCCGGCTACAGCGGTGTCACCGCCGACAGCGACGAGGGCCGCCGGATCGCCGATGCCCTCGGCTCGCGCAAGGCCCTTGTCCTGCGCAACCACGGACTGCTCGCCGTCGGCGACTCGGTCGACGCCGCCGCCTGGTGGTTCCTGTCCATGGAACGCTCCTGCCAGGTCCAGCTCACCGCCCGTGCCGCAGGCCGCCCCGTCCTGATCGACCACAAACTCGCCACCGCCACCCGGGAACAACTCGGCGGCGATCTCGTGGCCTGGATCAACTACCAGCCCCTCTGGCAGGAGATCAGCCGCAGCGAACCCGACCTGCTGAGCTGACTGACGCGCCTGCGAGCTGACGCCCCGCCGAACTGACGCCCCCTCGCCTAGAAGTCCCGCAGCACCACCGCCTTCGTCATCGCGAATTCCTCCTCCGTGAGCACCCCGTCCCGGTACAACTCACCCAACTCCCGCAACCGCCGCAGCAGTACATCGTGATGATCGTCCCGATACCGCCCCTCCGCCCCGCCCACCGCCGGCGCCACGGTGGGGGTGGGGATGGGTGCGCCGGTGAGGGGTGAGGTCGAAGCCGAGACCGAGGCCGGCGGGGGCAGCACCAGGTGGTCCACGGCGCCCGCACCCTCCCGGGCCGTCGACGGGTGCGGCAGCCGCGCCGTCACCGCCGTCGCCACCAGCGCGGTCAGCAGATCCCGCCGCACACTGCCCCACAGATCCAGTGCGTACGGATCTTTCTCCGGCGGCAGCTTCGAGAACACCGCCTCCCGCGTCACGAACCGCAGAAACCCGTCCTCGTGCCCCGAGTTGGGCAGCCACTCCACCTGCGTCAGGTCCGTCACGTCGATGATCCGTGGCCCGGTCGCCCGTTTCACCCGGTCCGAGGTCTCGCTCCAGTCGATCCTGACCCGCGTCCCGTCGAACGACACCGTCCCGTCGCTCGACCGCACCGACACCGGCACCGGCGGCCCCGGCAGCAGATACGCCCCCGTCGGCTCCTTGGGGATCTGGTCCAGCAGCAGCGCCTGCCGGATCTCCTCCGCCACATACTCCGCGACCCCGGTCCGGTCCGGGTCCACCGCCAGCCGGTACGGATCCGCCGCGTCCGGCAGCCGCCCGCCGGTCGCCTGGAGCAGCGGGTCCGCCCCCTCGCGCAGCCGTAACCGCAGCCTGCCCCGTCTGCGCTCCGGCTCGTGGACCACCCCCGCGACCGCCTCCAGCGGCACGGTGATCTCCCCGTACGTGTGCCGGAACAGCGGCACGGACCGGTGCAGCCCCGGCGTGATCCGGACCGTCGTGCCGTCGAAGGCCCAGGTCCCGTCCCGCTGGATGATCTCGGCCATACGGAAATTCTCGCAGCCGGGTCAACAAGGCGAACCGCGTTTCACCCCCGTCCCCGCCCGGTCCGTGGACCTGCCGGGCGGGCATCGGTCCCGGTAGGGCACAATTCGCTGTCATCACACGGGAGTTGCGTGGCGGTGCCGGAGGCCCGGAGGGGGGCCGGATCACCGGTCGGCCGGGCGGCCGGACACCGCCGCCCGGTCGCAGCGGGTCATGTCGCGGCGGGTCGAGCCGCAGGGCGTCATGTCGCCTCAGGTCATGCGTGTCATTCAGGTTGTTCGGGTTGTTCGGGTCATGGGGAAGGCGGTCGTCGGGCGTGGCGGTGCAGGAGGCGGGGGCGGGCGCCCGGACGGGCGGGCACGGGGGCGGCTGTACCTGCGGGGACTGCCCGCACGGCGTACGGGCGGGACATCGCAACGCGGTCGCCGAATTCCTCCGCCACCGCGACGAGTTCGCCGCCGGGAAGGGCCTTCCGGCCGCCGTCGCCCACTCGGCCTCGGCCTCTCGCCAATGGATCTCCGAGGCCCTCACCCAGTCCGCCGAACACGTCGCCGAACGCAGCCGCGCGGAGGGCGACGCCTGGCTGACCCGCCTGTGGACCCGTACCGCCGCCACCGTATGGGCCGCCGTCGTCGTCCTCCTTCTCGTCCAGGCCCTCACCGCCATCGGCTCCGGCTGGACCGCCGCCCGCACCGCCGCACTGCTCGCCGCGCTCCTCGTGGCCGCCGCCCTCACCGCCGCCTCCTGGTACCACCGCTCCCGGGGCGGCGCGCTGGCCCCCGTCATCGGTGAGGACAACCGGCTCTCCACCTCCCGCGCGGTGGCCGCCGCCTGGGTGCTGTTCATCGCGTACGCCGTCCTGGTCCTCGCGGGCCGGCTGGCCGCCGCCTCCACCCCGCGCGAACGGGACGCCCTGATCTCCGGCCTCGACCTGGCCCGTGGCGCAGGTGCCGTCACCGTCCTCGCGGTGGTCAGCGCGATCGCCGTACTCGTACGCCGGATCGTCGGCGTGCGTGTCCTCGGCCAGCGGCTCCAGAAGGTCCGCGCCGACCGCCCCCGCGCCGCCGACCTGCTCACGGACGACTCCGGCCGGGGCACCTTCGCCGACATCCAGTACGTCCTCATCAGCGCCGTCGCCCTGCTGTTCGCCGCCGTCCGGCTGGCCCGCCGCCCCGACCAACTCCCGGACCTGCCCTGGGGCCTGGCCGTCGTCGTACTGATCTCCGCCGCCACATACCTCGCCGGTAAGTACGCCGACGGCGGCCGTCCCGTGATCCTCTCCGTCGTCCGCGCCCGCGAGGCAGGTGACCTGGACGCCCCCATCCGTACCGGCGACGACATCGAGATCCGCGGCGCCGGATTCGTCCCGCCCGGCGCCCAGACCGCCGACCGCCTCGCCCGTATGGTCGTCCGCATCGGCACCGTCCATGTCCATGTGCCCCTGATCCCCGTCCCCGGCGGCTTCAGCAACCCCTCCGACACCCTCCTCACCGTCCCCGTCCCCGTCGAGGTGGAACCCGGTCGTGCCACCGTCCAGGTCGTGACCGCGGCGGGCGTGGAGACCGACCGATACGAGATCGACGTCATGGACTGACCGGCCCCGGACCCAGCCGCCCGCCCCGGCCCGGCCGGGTCGCCACCCCCGCGACCAGCCCACCGACCAGCACCCCGCGGGCTCCACGACAACGGACCCCGCGGACTCCACGACGCCGGACGCCGGAAGCCCCACCGGGCAACGACCTTGAGGCTCTGCCGAACCGCACCCCGGGCACTCCACCGCGCCGCGCCCCGGGCACTCCACCGCGTCGGACCCCGGACACTCGACCGAGCAGCGGCCCCTACACTCCACCGGCCGGCAGCCCGGAAGCCCCACCGGGCAGCAGCCCCGAACCTCCCCCCGGCCGCGCCCCAAAAGCCCCGCCCGGCCACATCCCCCTCCCGCCCCCGCCCTCTGGCGCGGAAGGCCCTCAGCCCGAAAAACTGTGCCAACGACATTGAGCGGGTCCCTCCTTTCGTACGTATGGTCATTCGAGGGGTCTCGGCGCGGTGAGAGGTGGCTGACAGCGATGACTCACGGTTATCGGACGGATACGCGCTCCCCCTATGCCGACGGCGGTGGCCGGGGGGACTGGCGGGACAACGCCGGCCGGTACGCGCTGCTGCCGCTCCGGGTGTTCCTGGGCGTCACCTTCATCTACGCGGGCCTGGACAAGCTCACCGACAGCGCGTTCCTGAAGGACTCCGGCGCCGGTTCCATCGGCGACCTGATGCGCGCCGTCCGTGACTCCTCGGCGATCCCGGCCCTGGTCGACATTGCCCTGAACAACCCGGCCGGTTTCGGCTACGCCATCGCCTTCGGTGAACTGGCCGTCGGTATCGGCACCTTGATCGGGCTCTTCGCCCGGATCGCCGCGCTCGGCGGTGCCCTGATCTCGCTCAGCCTCTGGCTGACCGTCAGCTGGGCAGCCGACCCGTACTACTACGGCAATGACCTCGTCTATCTGATGGCCTGGCTCCCGCTCGTCCTGGCGGGCGCGCCCTTCCTCTCCCTGGACGCCGCCCTGCGATCCCGGCGGCGGTCCGGGCCGGGGGGTTACTACTGACGGCAGTACCGGCGGTCAGCGCCGGGCCTCGGACGGCGCACCCGCGCGGGTGTCGTCCCTCAGGGCCCGGCGCCTGCGTATGAATTGGCCGGTCAGGCCCACCGCACCCGCGAGGAACAGCCCGAACCCGATCAATGGGAAGATCGCGAACCAGGGTGTCTCCCAGGCCCCGCCCGCGTCCCCGGCGTAGACGATGCCCGCCAGGATGACCACGAAGCCCGCCACCAGCTTTCCGGGCTGGAACTCATGACGCAGCACGGCTCACCTCCGCCTGTCCGACACCGACCTGGAGATGCAACTCCAGCGTTCCGGCGTTCTTCGCGTCCTGCGTGGGGGGCAGGGTGATCTGCCGGAACTTCCCGGGCGCCACGTCCACGTCCTGATTCTTCTCGCCTGGCAACTGCATGTCGCCGAGGCCGACGTCGACGCTCACTCTCACCGTCGCGTCCGCGGGCACGATCACCCGCAGCCGGCCCACCCCGACCTCGGCGCGCGTGGTCACCGTCTGCCCCTTCGCCACCTCCACCTGAGAGAGGTCGAGGGTGCCCTGGCCGGTACCGAGGTTGTACTCCCGCTCGACCTGCGCCACGGCGGCCGGCTGCCATGTCGTACGGGTCCAGTCCGTGCTGACGTCCTTGGGCAGTGCCGCCGCTCCGGCCAGCAGACCGGCCGTGAGCACTGCCATGAACACCGAGCCCGCGCCCGTCCGCCCCAGGAAGGAGCTGACGGCTATGCCCAGGCCGAAGACCAGCATGGCGCAGGCCAGGCCGGTCTGGAGGCTGTTGCCGAGCGGGTGCTGCTCCCAGGTCAGCTGGGTGCCGAGGGCGCCCGCTACCAGCGCGAGCAGGAAGGTCCAGCCGCCGATCCAGCGCGGGCCGCGCGGCTTGGGCGGGGCCGGGTGCGATGCCCGGTCGGGCCGGGTGCCGGCGGCGGTGGTCCCGAGGGTGATGTTGACGGCCGCCGCGAGGTCCCTCTGCCGGGAATCCTGCGGCCCCCAGAGGTATCCGGTCCCTCCCACATGCGCTCCGTCCTTGACGATGGGGTCCCGCCACCACGACGGGTACGCGGATCCGACCGGCGGTGCCTTCGGCTCCGGCGGGGCGTCGGCCGCGGCCTGGGCGGCCAGCGGGTCGGGGCGGGGCGCACCGCGCCGCTGCGACCAGTACCCGGCGCCCGCGAGGAGCAGGGAGAGGATCACGGCGAAGGTGAGCACCCCGCTGTTGTTCAGCATGGTCAGGAAGGCTCCGCAGCCGACCAGCGCGAACAGCACGGCCGCGAGGGCCTGGCCGTCGACCCGGCCGGTGAAGAGCTTCCTGATCTCGTTCTCCTCCTCGTCCTCGTACGGGATGAGGAGCCAGGCGAAGCCGTAGAAGATCAGGCCGATGCCGCCGGTCGCGGAGAGCACGGCGAGGGTGATCCGGAAGATCACCGGATCCATGTCGCACTGCCGCCCCAGTCCGGCGCACACCCCCGCGACCAGCTTGTGCCGCCGGTCCCGGCGGAACTTGCGCAGTGCGTCGGGCTCACCCGGCGCCCCGGGATCACCGGGTCCCGGGGTCGCGCCCGGTCCGCCCCCGGCACCGGCCGGGGGTTCACCATGGCCTCCGCCTCCGCCTCCGGAACCATCGGCACCGCCTCCGGTCGGCGGGGCCCCCGCGCCGGATCCTGCACCGGGTCCGGCGCCGAATTCCGCGCTGGATCCCCCGCCGGGACCGGATTCCGTGCCCTTCCGGGGTCCGGTGCCAGTGCCGGAGCCTGAGCCGGAACCAAGGCCGGTGCCCGAACCGAGGCCAAGGCCGGGGCCGGGGCCGGGGTCGGAGGCGGAGCTGGCGTTCGAGCCGAAGCCGGAGCTGGGACCGGAGCTGGAGCCAGCGCCGAGGCCGGAACTGGAGCCAGCGCCGGGGCCGGAGCTGGGGCCAGGGCCGGGGTCGGAGTCAGGACGGAAGCCGTAGCTAGGGCCGGAACCGGAACCGGGCCTGGGAGCAAGGCCGGAGTCGGGGTGCGGGACGCTGCCCGTGGCCCCGACCGCTTGCCCCGCCCCGCCCGGCTCCCGCGCCCGATCCGTGGTGCCCGTGCCCGTCGTCACTGCTCCCCCGCCGATCTCGCCCTCGGTCCTGCCCCCGCTCATGCCTTTGCTCTTGCTCCCGGTCCTGCCCCCGCCCTTGCTCCCGCGCTCGCTCGGGGCCGGTCCGGCGGTGGTCGTCAGTGCCTCCCTCGCGTCCAGCCTTGTCCGCGTGCCCGCCCGCTCGTGCGTGCCCGTGCCCCCGTGCGCGCGCGGTTCCTTGTCCGCGGCGGCCGGGGCGGTGGCGCCGGACGCGCTCGGGCCGGGCCCGGGGGCCGCGGCGTGCCGGTGATCTGTCATGAGTCCATGGTGACGGCCGAGCCGCCGCGACGGCAGTCGGTATGACCCTGGCCCGACCCTGATATCACCCCTGAGCCGGGCCGGGGGAAGCGTTCGACGGACCGGCCCGTCGAAGATCAGGGGTGTCTCGGGGGACAACCCTGATGCTCCGCTCCGGCGGCCGTGTGACCATCGATGGCATGCCGGACGTCGCAGCAGCACCACTCATCGAACCGCGACCGCCGCGCAAGCTCTACCGCAGCGGTGACGGACGCTGGCTGGGGGGCGTGGCGCGGGGGCTCGCCGGGCATCTCGGCCTGCCCGTGATCTGGGTGCGGCTCGTCTTCGTGGGCCTGTTCATGGCGGACGGACTGGGCGCTCTGCTGTACGCGTCGTTCTGGTTCTTCGTCCCGCTCGGTGTCGGCGGGGTCGAGACACAGCGCCCGCCCGCCTTCGTCACCACCGAGACCTCACCGGAGGGCCGCCGCAGAATAGTCGCCCGCAAGCCCGACAAGGGCCAGATCGTCGCCCTGCTCCTCATGGTCGTCGTGGCCATGGTCTTCGTGGGCAATGTCAACGTGGGCGGCGGTGCCACGGCCTATCTCTGGCCGACCGTGCTGGTATCGGCCGGTGTCGCCCTCGTCTGGCGCCAGGCGGACAACGCCCGCCGGGCCCGCTGGGTCGAGGTCGGCCGTCGCAAGCGGACCCTCAACCTGCTGCGTTCGGTCGCCGGAGTCCTGCTGGTCACGGCCGGTGTCACCGCCATCTTCGTCCTCCAGGGATCGGCCGCCCACCTCGGCTCGGTCCTCCAGGCCGCCCTCGCGGTCCTCGTGGGGATAACGCTCCTCGCCGGCCCGTACCTGGTCCGGATGACCCAGGACCTCTCCCAGGAGCGCCTGATGCGCATCCGCGCCCAGGAGCGCGCGGAGGTCGCCGCCCATGTCCATGACTCGGTGCTGCACACCCTGACCCTGATCCAGCGCAACGCGGAGAACGCGAACGAGGTGCGCCGCCTCGCCCGCGCCCAGGAGCGTGACCTGCGCACCTGGCTCTACAAGCCCGAGGGCACCGGCAAGGACGAGGCCGTGGAACCCGACACCCTCGCCGACGCGGTCCGGCACAACGCGGCCGAGATCGAGGACAAGCACGGTGTCCCCATAGAGGTGGTCGTCGTCGGCGATTGCCCGCTCGACGAAAGAACAGGGGCGCAGATGCAGGCCGCGCGCGAGGCAATGGTGAACGCGGCCAAGTACGGTGGCGACGGCGGTGCCGTGCAGGTCTACGCGGAGGTCGAGGGCCGGACGGTGTTCGTCTCCGTCCGTGACCGGGGCCCCGGCTTCGATCTCGACTCGATACCCGCCGACCGCATGGGCGTCAGAGAATCGATCATCGGCCGCATGGAGAGACACGGCGGCACGGCGCGGCTGCGCGCGGTGCCGGGCGGCGGCACGGAGATCGAGCTGGAGATGGAGAGGGCGGAGAACACGTCATGAGCGACCCGACCGAGGCGAACGGCATGGCGGGAGCGGCGGAAGGCGCCGACCCGGCGGAGCCGGCCCGACCCGCCGTGGGGCGGCATGTGCGCGTGGTCCTGGTCGACGACCACCGGATGTTCCGTACGGGGGTGCAGGCCGAGATCGGCCAGACCGAGCAGACCGGCGTCGAAGTGGTCGGCGAGGCCGCGGACGTCGACCAGGCGGTCACGGTGATCACGGCGACGCGGCCCGAAGTGGTCCTGCTCGATGTGCATCTGCCGGGCGGCGGCGGGGTGGAAGTGCTGCGCCGTTGCGCCCCGTTGATGGCGGACGCGGAGCAGCCCGTGCGCTTCCTCGCCCTGTCGGTCTCCGACGCGGCGGAGGATGTGATCGGCGTGATCCGTGGCGGCGCGCGTGGCTATGTCACCAAGACGATCACGGGCACGGACCTGGTGGACTCCATCTTCCGGGTCCAGGAGGGCGACGCGGTGTTCTCGCCACGCCTCGCCGGGTTCGTCCTGGACGCCTTCGCCTCCACGGACGCGCCGCCGGTGGACGAGGACCTGGACCGGCTCACCCAGCGCGAGCGCGAGGTGCTGCGGCTGATCGCCCGGGGCTATGCGTACAAGGAGATCGCCAAGCAGCTGTTCATCTCGGTCAAGACGGTGGAGTCCCATGTGTCGGCGGTACTGAGAAAGCTTCAGCTCTCCAACCGGCATGAGCTGACGCGGTGGGCCACGGCGCGGAGACTGGTCTGAGGCCGGGGGCGAGAGCCGGTCAGGTCGGCTTCCGACGCCCGTAGACAGCGCTTCTCCATCCTGGCGAGGGTGATCGGGCTGTCTTGCCGGCATGACGTGGACGGAGGCCAGGGACTCCTCGCCGAGCAGGCCCACCGGTGCCTGGCCGGACTGGTCGCAGCCCGGCGGCCCGTGTCCGTGCCCGTGGCGGTGTGCCCGGCGGCCCGCGCGGGCAGCTCCGTCGCCTGCCGCATCTCGTGCTTGGTGACGGGTGGTACGGCCGTCGCCTAAGGGTCGAAGGGTCTCCAGTCGGTGGGGCGGGGCCGTACCGTATGCCCGCCGCTTCCGGTGGCAGACCGATCTCCTGAGGTGACTGACGATCAAGAGCAGGCCGCTGACAGTCAGGACAAGGTGGCTGACCGAAGGGAGCCGCGGTGCTCACACCACCCGCGTGGCCCCCGCGAATGGCATCTGGTCGATCGGGGCCACTCGGACCGGGGAGGACGGGTTCGGGGCGTGGATCATCTGGCCGTCGCCGATGTAGAGGCCGACGTGGCTGATGCCGGAGTAGAAGAAGACCAGGTCGCCGGGGCGCAGTTCGGTGCGGGAGACGCGTTGGCCGGTGTCGATCTGGGCGTAGGTGGTGCGGGGCAGGGCGACCCCGGCGGAGCCGTAGGCGGCCTGGATGAGGCCTGAGCAGTCGAAGGCGTCGGGGCCGGTCGCGCCCCAGACGTAGGGGCTGCCCAGCTTCTGGCGGGCGTACGAGACGGCCGCGGCGGCACGGGCGTTGGGAGCGGCCACGGTGACGGTCGTGGGGGCGGCGCCGGGGTCGGTCAGGCGGGCGCGTTCCTCCGCGGTGAGCTGGGTCAGCAGGTCGCGGGCCGTGTCCAGCTTGTCGGTGATGGTGGTGCTGTGGCGTTTCAGTTCGGCCTGGCGGGTGGTGAGGGAGTCCAGTTCGACGCGGGCGGCGCCGCGCAGGCGTTCGATCTCGCCCAGCTGCTTGCGTACCCGCGTGACGGTGGCCGACTGCCGGTCGCCCGCCCGCTCGGCGAGTGCGGCGCCGTCGAGATAGGCGTCGGGGTCGTCGGAGAGGACGAGTTGCAGGGCGGGATCGAGGCCCCCGCTGCGGTACTGGGCGGCGGCCACCGTCCCCAGCGCCTCCCGCTCGGAGTTGAGCCGTTCCTCCTTCCGCGCGGCCTCGTCCTGGAGCACCGCCAGCCGATCCTGCGCCTTCTCGGACTGCTCCTTGGCGCCGTTGTACCGCTCGGTCGCCGCCTCGGCCTCCTGGTACAGCTGGTCCACCTTGGCCTTGACCTGCGCCGGCGTCAGCTCGGGCGCGGCGTGGGCGGTCCCGTCGAAGGCCGTCGCGGTCGCCGCGCCCGCGAGGGCGAGGGCGAGCGTGGCCGCCTTGCGGGCCCGGCCGCCGCCGGCCGAGGGATGTCGAGGCTTGCGGTGCGCTGCCACCTGGAGTGCACGTCCTTTCGGAACCGGAACCGGAGCCGGTCGATGCCGGTCGTCTGGGGGAGGACGCTAGGGCGCTGTGTGACAGGTCGGTAACGCGATGTACGGAAATGGCGTGAGGGGATCGAGGGTGATCGTACGGAATCGTGATCTTTGCCGGGATCCGTTCTCTTTGCTCGAAGGGATGACCGAGTGTGGGGAGGGGCCGGGCGCGGGCGGCGCGGGGCCGCTGGCTAGGCTCCGCCCCATGGACGTACTCATCCACCTCTTCGTCGGCCTGCACATCATCGGCATCGCCTCGCTGCTCGGTGGCTTCCTCACCCAGATGAAGGCGATGGGGCAGGGCACCGCGCGGTTCGTCCCCGCCATGCTGCACGGCGCGCTGACCATGCTGGTCACCGGCGTCATCCTGGTCGGCCTCAACCAGGCCGACGACCAGACCGTCAACAACATCAAGATCGGCATCAAGCTGGCGCTGCTGGTGGTGATCCTCGGCCTCGTCTACGTCAAGCGGGACGACGAGAAGGTGGACAAGAGCCTCTTCGGGCTGGTGGGGCTGCTGACCACGGCGAACATCTTCATCGCCGTCCTGTGGACCTGACCGCCCGCCACGCGCCCCCGGCCGCCCCCGCCGCGACCGCGAGCCAGGCCGCCACGGCGACCCACAGCAGCACCTCGGCCGGGGTCGCCAGCCAGGAGATGTCCATCGCGATCCCGACCGAGAGCATCGCGGCGGCGGTCGTGCCCATGGCGAAGACGGTGGCCCAGCGCCGTACGTCGTAGGCGCGCAGCCGGGTACCGGGCCGGGCCACCTCCGCCACGAGCAGTACGACGTACGCGGCCACCGCGAGGATGAGTACGGCGCCGGTCACCGTGCGCAGGACGCCGTTGTCGTCGGAGTTCCAGAGGTAGAGGTCCGGGCCATTGGCGGCGATCAGCCGCGAACCGGCGAGCGCCGAGAGGGCGAGCGCGCCGACCGCGATCCAGTGATCCCCGGCCCCCTCCCACACCTGGCGCATGTCGAAACGGGTCAGGGCGAGCGCGTACAGGACGAGCCCGAGCCAGAACAGCACCATCGCGGTGTGTCCGAGCCAGGCGACCCCTTCCGCTTTCGCGAGGGTCGCGCCGAGCACCGCGAGCCCCTGGGTGGCGACACATCCCAGGAACACCGTGCCCGGCATCCGCTCCCGCCAGTGGGTCACGACGATCACGATCAGCACCGGCCACACCAGCGCGGCCGGCGCCAGCAGGGCCTCGGCGAGAGGCTGCCAGTTCTGCGCGGACAGGCCCGTGCCGACGACCGTGGTCGCGGCGACCGCGGTGAGGGCGTCGGGCGTCCACGCCTCCGTCGGCCCGCTCGCGCGGTCCCGCAGCAGCCGCGTCACGCAGTCCGCCGCCAGGACCAGCCACGCGACCCCGGCCACCACCAGCACGATGGCGGACAGCACCTCGTGGCCGGCCGACCGCAGCCCGACGGACACGATGCCGGTCGCCAGCACAGCGGCCCCGGCCACCGGCGGACGCCGCGCCCACCAGGCGCTGAGGGATGAGGTGCCGGACGTGGACATGGGGCGATGGTAAGGAGCGCGCCGCCGGGCGGGGGCGGGGCGCGCACGCGGGCGGACAGAAAATCGCGGGATCTCCGGCCGCGCCCGGCGCGCGCCCGGCGTGCAGAGCCCCGTCAGGCGGGCCGCACCACACTGTGGATCGACGACTCACCGTCGTAGTAGATCGACTCCTCGCGTACGTACGCCCCCGGCTTCGGCGCGTGGATCATCATGCCGTTGCCGATGTAGAGGCCGACGTGGGTGACGTCGTCGTAGAAGAAGACCAGGTCACCGGGTTGGGCGGCGGAGAGGGAGACGGTGGTGCCGGAGTTCACCTGGTCATAGGTGACGCGCGGGAGATCGACGCCTGCGGCCTTCCAGGCGGCCTGGGTGAGACCGGAGCAGTCGTAGGAGTCGGGGCCGGTGGCGCCCCAGACGTACGGCTTTCCGACCTGTGTGCGAGCGAACGCGATGGCTTTGTCCGCCTTGGTGGCGTACGAGGGATCCGCCGGGTCGGTGGAGGGGGACTCCGCGCCGGAGCCCGTGGAACCGCTGGAGCCCGTGGAACCGGTCGAGCCGGTCGACTCCTCGGCCCGCCGCTGGGCCTCCGCCTCCGCCGCCTCCTCCTGGCGGCGCTGCTCCTCCGCCTGCTGCTGGGCCAGCTCCGCGGCCTTGCGGTCGGCCTCCTCCTGCTTCTTCCGTTCGATCTCCGCGAGGCGGGCCTTCTCCTGCGCGGTCAGCTCGGAGAGCAGCTCGCGCGCGTCCGTGAGTTTTTGCTGGACGGTCGCCTTGGCCGTCTTGAGGTCGTCCTGGGTCTCGGTGAGCGTCTCCAGGCTCTCCCCGGCCTCCTGGCGCTTCTCCATCGTCTCGGACTGCTGGGTGAAGTACTCGTCGACCGCGGTCTTCTGCCGCTCGGTGAGCCGGCCCATGAGCTGGGCCTGGTCGAAGTAGTCCTGCGGCGAGTCGGCGAGCAGGAAGGTCGCCGTGTCGAGGGCGGCGGCCCCCGTGCGGTACTGGGCGGCGGCGTAGGAACCCAGCTCCTCGCGCGCGTCGTTCAGTTTCTGGGTGCGCTGCGCCACGTCGTCCAGAAGGGTGTCGACGCGCTCGCGCTGCTTGGTGGTCTTCTCTTTGGCCGCGTTGTACTTCTCCGTCGCCGACTCGGCCTGGCGGTAGAGGTCGTCGACCTTCTTCTCGACCTCCTCAAGGCTCGGCCTGTCGTCCGTGGGAGCGGCATTGGCCGTCTGCGAGAGCAGGGCGACGGAGGTGAGGGCGGCCGTGGCGAGGGCGGGGGTGCGTATGCCTGCCACGCGCGCCCCCGAGGGGCGGGACTTGCGGTGCGACGCCAAGGAGGCGACTCCTTCCATGGGCCGCCTACCGGGTTAGCTGTCGGGTTCGGGCGAGTGCTTCGGAAGGGTTGCCCTACGGTCGCCTCCCCGCGGGGAGTTCGGACCGATTCACCCCGGATCGCGGTGGGTCCCCGGCTCCGGCCGCCGCAAGGCGCACCGGACTCGGCGGAGGCGGGACGGCCCGGCGACGTTCGCCGGTGGGGGTCGTTCGGCCTGTCCGGAACCGTAGCCAACTCATGTGCCGCCTGTGAAGGTTGGTGGGTGATATGCCCGATACATTTTCGTGACCTTTCTGTAGCGCCGCCGCGCTGCGTCGCGCTGTGTCGCCAAAGCGGACGGATCTATGGCGAGTTGTCCGGAGCGGGGGTCCGCGCGGGGGCGTACGTGCGATGTGCGGGGTGTACGGCAATGGCTGCGCCCTACGTGGATGACCGCGCCCTATGGACCCCCTCCCCAGCCGGTTTCACCGGCGTGTCGTGCCCTGTCGGCATCCGCGCGGTGCGCTCGCGCCCTTTCCGTCCGTTACCGAACGTCACCCCCCGGACCTGCCGGGTGAGGGGCGGCGGGGTCGCCGATCTCACGGTCCAGCCGCCCGGCGGCGGGGTATCCGGCCGGGGCGGCCACGGGTTGTCAGTGGGGCGGCCTAGACTCGGAGAGCGATGAGCAGCCTCTTTGACGACAGCTTCCTGGCGGACCTCCAGGGCCCCAAGGCCCACCCGGAGGAGCCCCCGCCACCGCCCGACGACGAACACGCACCGGAGGAGATTCCGGACGACCTGTTCGGCGGGAAGTTCGACGCGCCCCCGAGCCGGGACGCGTACTACCGCGACGGCGCCCCGCGGCCCGCGATCGACCCGGCCGCGCTCCTGGAGGGGCTCAACGACAACCAGCGCGCGGCCGTCGTCCACTCCGGCACCCCGCTGCTCATCGTGGCCGGTGCCGGTTCCGGCAAGACACGTGTGCTCACGCACCGCATCGCCTACCTGCTCGCCGAGCGGGGCGTCCACCCCGGCCAGATCCTCGCGATCACCTTCACCAACAAGGCCGCCGGTGAGATGCGGGAGCGCGTCGAGCAGCTCGTCGGCCCGCGCGCGAACGCGATGTGGGTCATGACCTTCCACAGCGCCTGTGTGCGCATCCTGCGGCGGGAGTCCAAGAAGCTCGGTTTCACGTCGTCGTTCTCGATCTACGACGCGGCCGACTCCAAACGTCTGATGGCCCTGGTCTGCCGTGACCTGGACCTCGACCCCAAGCGCTACCCGCCCAAGTCCTTCAGCGCCAAGATCAGCAACCTGAAGAACGAGCTGATCGACGAGGAGGACTTCGCCGCACAGGCGACCGAAGGCTTCGAGAAGACCCTCGCCCAGGCGTACGCGATGTACCAGTCACGCCTGCGCGAGGCGAACGCGCTCGACTTCGACGACCTGATCATGACGACGGTCAACCTCCTGCGCGCGTTCCCCGACGTCGCCGAGCACTACCGCCGCCGCTTCCGGCACGTCCTGGTGGACGAGTACCAGGACACCAACCACGCCCAGTACGCGCTCGTGCGCGAACTCGTCGGCACCGGTGAGTACGACGAGGACATCCCGCCCGGCGACCAGGACCCGGCCCCCGCCGAACTGTGCGTCGTCGGCGACGCGGACCAGTCGATCTACGCCTTCCGCGGCGCGACGATCCGCAACATCCTCCGGTTCGAGGAGGACTACCCCGACGCGACGACGATCCTGCTGGAGCAGAACTACCGCTCCACCCAGACGATCCTCACCGCCGCCAACGCGGTCATCGAGCGCAATGAGTCCCGCCGCCCCAAGAACCTGTGGACCAACGCGGGCGCGGGCGCGCGCATCACCGGCTATGTCGCCGACACCGAGCACGACGAGGCACAGTTCGTCGCCGACGAGATCGACCGCCTCACGGACGCGGGCCAGGCCAAGGTCGGCGATGTCGCGGTCTTCTACCGTACGAACGCCCAGTCCCGGGTCTTCGAAGAGATCTTCATCCGCGTCGGACTGCCCTACAAGGTCGTCGGCGGCGTCCGCTTCTACGAGCGCAAGGAGGTCCGGGACGTCCTGGCCTATCTGCGGGTGCTCGCCAACCCCGAGGACTCGGTGCCGCTGCGCCGCATCCTCAACGTCCCCAAGCGGGGTATCGGCGACCGCGCGGAGGCGATGATCGACGCCCTCTCCCAGCGCGAGAGGATCAGCTTCCCGCAGGCGCTCAAGCGGGTGGACGAGGCGTACGGCATGGCCGCGCGGTCGACGAACGCCGTGCGGCGGTTCAACACGCTGATGGAGGATCTCCGGACGATCGTGGAGTCCGGCGCCGGACCGGCCACCATCCTGGAGGCCGTGCTCGAACGCACCGGCTACCTCGCCGAGTTGCAGGCGTCCACCGACCCGCAGGACGAGACCCGGATCGAGAACCTCCAGGAACTCGCCGCCGTCGCCCTGGAGTTCGAACAGGAGCGGGGCGAGGGCGCACAGCCCGCACAGACTGCGGAGGCCGTGGAGGCCGTGGAGACAGCGGGGGCCCCGGCTCTGGGCGGTACGCTCTCCGACTTCCTGGAGCAGGTCGCCCTGGTCGCCGACTCCGACCAGATCCCGGACGAGGAGGACGGCGCCGGGGTCATCACCCTGATGACCCTGCACACCGCCAAGGGCCTCGAATTCCCGGTCGTCTTCCTGACCGGCATGGAGGACGGCGTCTTCCCGCACATGCGCGCCCTCGGCGAGACCAAGGAACTGGAGGAGGAGCGGCGCCTGGCCTACGTGGGCATCACCCGCGCGCGGGAGCGGCTCTACCTCACCCGCTCGGCGATGCGCAGTGCCTGGGGGCAGCCGTCGTACAACCCGCCCTCCCGCTTCCTGGAGGAGATCCCGCCGACGTATGTCGACTGGAAGCGCACGGGTGCGACCTCGCCCGTCTCCTCCGGTCCGGCCTCGGGGGTGGCGGCCTCGCTGTCCTCGTCCCGCTCGCGTTCGGCCGCGTCCGGCGCCTCCGGCTTCGCCACGCGCAGAACGTCGGAGAAGCCGGTGGTCGCGCTGGCCGTCGGGGACCGGGTGACGCACGACCAGTTCGGGCTCGGCACGGTGGTCGGGGTCAAGGGCACCGGGGGGAACGCGGAGGCGACGATCGACTTCGGGGACGCCAGCCCCAAGCGGCTGCTGCTGCGGTACGCGCCGGTGGAGAAGCTGTAGGGGGCGTCCGCAGACGTCTGACGGGGGAGGGGGCGGGGCGGGGGATCAGCTCGGGTCGAGGCCGTGGCTGCGGAACCAGGCCAGCGGGTCGATGGCGGCGCCGCCACCGGGCCGTACCTCGAAGTGCAGGTGCGGGCCGGTCGAGTTGCCGGAGTCGCCGGAGTACGCGATCGGGTCGCCGGCCTTGACCGTCGTACCGGAGGCCACCTGGTAGCTGGAGAGGTGGCAGTACCAGGTCTCCGTGCCGTCCATCGCCGTCAGGATCACCATCGTGCCGTAGGCGGCGTTCACCTGGGTGCGGATGGTGCCGTCGGTCGCGGCCAGCACCGGGGTGCCGTAGGCGACGGGGAAGTCGATGCCGCTGTGCACGGACATCCAGTTGATGCCCGACTGGCCGAAGTAGGCGCTGAGTCCGGACTGGGCGACCGGGAGGGCGAACTTCGGGCGCAGCCGCTCCAGGCGGGCCGCTTCCTCCGCCGCGGCCTTCTTCTCGGCCTCCTGCTGGGCCGCCAGGTCGAGGCGCTCCTGGGTGCGGCTGGCGCGGTCGGCGAAGTCGTCGGCCTCCGCGCTGAGGCTCGCGAGCTGGGTGTCGAGCTGGTTGTTGGCGGTGGACGGCTTCACCGGCTGGGCGTCGGCCGCGGTGGCCGCGGTCTCCTTGGTGTCGTCGGACAGTGTGACGACGGAGGCGGCGGCGATACCGGCGACGCCCATCACGCACGCCGAGGGGATCGCGACGGTCATCAGCGCCGAGCGCTTGGCGGGGGCGCGGCGGCGGGAGCGGGAGGCGGTACGGGCGGCGGCCCGGGAACCGGGGGCCGGGGCGGCCTCCTCCTGGTCGTCGAGGAGGGAGACGGCGGGGAGTTCGCCGGTGGACCCCAACTCGTTCTCGGCGGCGCGGGGTTGGCCGTGCGGGTCCTGGTGGTGTTCCTGAGCGGCGTCGTCGTACGCGACCTGGTCGAAGGTCGCGGTCGCCTGTTCGTGGAACGATTCGTCTTGGCGGTGGTGATCGTCGTGCTGGTGATGGTCGTGGTGACGATCGTCGTGGTGGTACTCGCCGCCGTCGGGCTGCTGGTACTCGGCGCTTTCCCGCTGCCCGTACTCACCGCTGTCCTGTGGCTGGTACTCGCCGCTGTCCCGCTGCCCGTACTCGCCGGTTGCCGACTGCTGGTACTCGCTGCCGGTCCGCTGTTCCTGCTCCTGGGCGCCGGAGTTCCACTGGGTGGCGTCGTAGGCGCCGGTGTCGAACGCCTGGGTGCCCCACTCCCAGTGCTGGGTGGCGTCGGTGGGGGCGTTGGACTGCTCGGGCGGGAGCCAGGCGGTCGCGTCCCACTGGCCGCTGCCGTCGCCGTGGCCGGTTCCGTCGGCGGGCGTGGCCTGCGGCGGCACGGCGGAGAGCGGCTGGTACCCGTCGACCCAGGCGGTCGCGTCGTAGGAGCCGGAGTCGTACGTGGTCATGTGCTGGGCCGCGTACGGGTCCTGGTTCAGGGTCTGATGGGCGCCGGAGGCCCACTGGGTGGCGTCGTAGGCGCCGGTGCCCTGCGGGTCGCCCGGCAGGGAGCCGAAGAGGGGGTCCGCGGCGAAGGCGGTGGGCGGGGCGGTCGCGTGGGCGCCGGTGTCGAAACCGGCCTCAAAACCGTTCGCGGGATGCCCAGGGGGTGTGGTGGAGTCGCCGTACTGGGCTTCCTGGGTGCCGTACGGCGCGTAGTGCGCGGAGGCGGCGTCGGAAGCCGGGGCCGGGGTGGTCAAAGTCCCCGACGGGTGACGGTCGTTCACCAACTTCTCTTTCGCCTCGACAACAGGGGCTGGCAGAGCAGTGCGGTGACTGTACCCGGCGGTACGCGGGCGCGACAATCTTCGTCAGGTTTCCCGCACACAGGAAACGGGCATTCGGCCGTGTTTCGGCGGCCCGGGCGCATGACCTTGGCTTTGTGTTCGACGTTTGTTCGAGTTTTTGGTGCCTATGGGGAGGCTGTAAATCCGCTGTGCGGGCGGGGTATTGCGGCTGTGCCGCCCTGCTGAGGGGGTTTTACGCTGGTCACGCGGGCGATGCGTGGGGTCACGCTGGGTCAGATCGCCGTTGGGGGCGTGCTCGGGGGCGGCCCACTGCGCCAGTGCGCCGCTCCCGCGCGTGTCGGCCTCAGGCCACGGTGAGTGTCTCGGCGGTTGTTCCGGCGGCGGGTCCGCCGGGCGTGAGCCGTCCGGGCGTGAGTCCTGAGGCCCGCCGGGGCTGGGGGGTGTCGGTCGGGGCGGCGTCGGCCTCGGCCGGGGCCGGAGGGCTGTCGAGGGCCTGGCGTATTCCGTTCGCGACCGCCGGGTGCACCGGCAGGGCGAGATGACCGATGCCGCTCACCCGCACGTTGTGCGCCAGCAGGTCGGGGTGGTCGAGGCAGGCCGTCTCCAGCGGGTCCATCAGGTGGTCCAGGTCGCTCCAGAAGCTGACGAACCGTGTCCGGCAGCCCGGCGCGGGACGGGCCAGCTCCTCGATGACCTCCGAGCCGGGGCGCATCTGGCGCACGATCGGGTGGGCGTCCGCCAGCGGCGCGACGCGCGTGCCCGAGTGCGGGGTGCCGAGCGTGACCAGCGTGCGGACCCGCGCGTCACCGCCGAGCCGCTGGGCGTAGTAGCGCGCGATCAGTCCGCCGAGGCTGTGCCCGACGATGTCGACCCGGTCGCTGCCCGTCCGTTCGCAGATCCCCTCGATGTGCCGGCCGAGCAGCTCGGCGGCGGTGCGGATGTCGCAGGTCAGGGGTGAGTAGTTGAGCGACACCACCCGCTGTCTGCCGTGCTGGGCCAGATAGCGGCGCAGCAGGACGAAGACCGAGCGGTTGTCGATGAAGCCGTGCAGCAGCACCACGGGGGGTTTGGCCTCGGTCGGTAGCCGCCTGGCGCCCTCCGGCGCGGTGGGGGAAGGGATGGAGGCGGTGGCGCCGGTGGCGGGGCGGCGCTCCTGGATGATGCCGGACGGATAGAGCAGGAGATGCCCCGCGAGAATCGCGAGGTCCAGCGCGGTCGCTTTCAGCAATGTCATGGAGAGTCCGGTCAGGCTGCCGGGGAGCAGACGCTGACACAGCGGTTGAAAGGGCAACAGGACCCCGGTGACCTTCATGCCCGACCTCCCGTCGGCACCCGGGGGACGTCTCTGTTCCCCGCGTGCCCTCGTGGGCAGCCGCTCGGGAGGGGCCGGCGCCTGCCGTGGCTGCGCCGGTGCGTGGGCCGCCCCGCCCGCCGGCCGCGGGGCCCGGGCGGGCGCCCCCCCCGGCGGGGACCCGGGCCCGGTGGGGCCCCCCAGCGGGCAGGAAGACACAGCGGAAGGGCGGGGCCCC
>NZ_JBHYUG010000005.1:117069-183231 GCF_042749375.1 Streptomyces sp. NPDC059477
GGGGGGCGGGCCCGGGGGGGGGGCGCGGGGGGCCCCCCCCCCCCGCGGCGGGGGGCGGGGGGGGGGGGGCGCCCACGACCTCGTTGCGGCTCCCGGTGCGTGTGGTCCCTCCCGTGGTCCCTGAACCACGGACGCTTGCGGTCCCTCGACCGCGGAGCGCTGGGGCGACGCGCTGTGGATGTGTCCCATTATGTGATTTCCCCGTTGGTCCCGACCGTGAAACTGCCGGTTGCGGGATGCTGGAGACAACGCTCGTTCACTTCACTCGTCTGCCCGGGCCGAGGTGCGTGTGGGGGATATGTGTGATATTGCCCTGTAATGCCGCATATTGTCGGTGCGGAGGGATGACGTCGCTTCATGGAGGCAGGAGGCAGTGATGGGTGTGGCAGCCGGTCCGATCCGCGTGGTGGTGGCCAAGCCGGGGCTCGACGGCCACGACCGGGGCGCCAAGGTGATCGCGCGGGCGCTGCGCGACGCCGGTATGGAGGTCATCTACACCGGGCTCCACCAGACGCCCGAGCAGGTCGTCGACACCGCGATCCAGGAGGACGCCGACGCCATCGGGCTGTCCATCCTCTCCGGCGCCCACAACACGCTCTTCTCCGCCGTGATCGGCCTCCTCAAGGAGCGCGACGCGGCGGACATCCTGGTCTTCGGCGGCGGGATCATCCCCGAGGAGGACATTCCGGAACTGAAGGCGAAGGGCGTCGCCGCGATCTTCACCCCCGGGGCGACCACGACTTCGATCGTGGAGTGGGTGAGGGAGAACGCGCGGCACCCGGCGGCATCGGAGGGCTGAGCACGCCCCCGACGCCCTCTCCCTGCCCCACGCCCTACTCCCGCCCCTGCCTCAGCTCCGCTGCCTCAGCTCCGCCGTCATCGCCGCCCGCAGCCGCAGCGTCGTGACCAGCCGCTGGAACGCCTCCGCCCAGTACCCGCCCGCGCCCGGTGACGCGTCCTCCGGTTCCTCCGGTACGGCGAGCAGGCCGTCGAAACGGCTTGCCTCGGCCGGGTCGAGGCAGCGCTCGGCCAGGCCCATCACCCCACTGAAACTCCATGGGTAGTTCCCCGTGTCCCGCGCGATGTCGAGCGCGTCGACCACCGCCCCGCCCAGCGGCCCCGACCACGGCACCGCGCACACCCCGAGCAGCTGGAACGCCTCCGACAGCCCGTGCGCGGCGATGAACCCGGCGACCCACGCCGCCCGTTCGTCCGCCTCCAGCGTCCCGAGGAGCCGGGCTCGCTCGGCCAGCGACACCGCCCCCGGCCCGCCCGCTTCCGGCGCGGACGGGGCGCCGAGCAGCGCCCGCGACCAGCCGGCGTCCCGCTGCCGTACGGCCGCCCGGCACCACGCCGCGTGCAGCTCGCCCCGCCAGTCGTCGGCCACCGGCAGTGCCACGATCTCCTCCGGCGTACGGGCGCCCAGCCGGTCCGGCCAGGTCGCCAGCGGCGCGGCCTCCACCAACTGGCCCAGCCACCATGACCGTTCGCCCCGCCCGCTCGGCGCCTTGGGCGCCACGCCGTCCCGCTCCATCGCCGCGTCGCACTCGTGCGGCGCCTCGACCGCGATCGTCGGGGTGTCGCGCAGCGGGTCCAGGGCCACGCACGACCACGCCCGGACCGCCATCCGCGCGGCGAGCGCCGAACCGGGCAGCGCCGACAGCAACTCCGCCGCCGTGGCCCGCACATTGCGGCTCCGGTCGGACAGTGCCTGTTCGAGGAACGCTTCGTCGGCGCCGGAGAGTTCCGTCCGCAGCGAGTCGAGGAACATCAGCCGGTCCTCGGCCCGCTCGGTCTGCCAGGTCGCGGCGAGCAACTCCCGCGCGGCGGCCGGTCTGCCCGCCCGTATCGCGGACAGCAGGGCGACCCGCTCGGCGAACAGCCCCTCCTGCCACAGCCGACGCACCCGCTCGCCGTCGTCCAGGTCCGGCAGCGCCGCCCCGCCGCCCGGAGTCGACCGCAGGGCGAACCGCCAGTCCGGATTCAGCCGCGCCAGCCACAACGCCCGCTTCCCCGCGAACGCCAGTGCCGCCGGGCGCAGATCCGTACGGCCCCGGGCCGCGTTCAGCAGCGCGGGCAGCGCCTGCGGGGGTGCCGCGTACCCGTGGGCGTTCGCTGCCGCGAGCCATTGGGGGAGCAGCTCCATCAGGTCCGGGGCGGTGCCTCGGCGGCTGCCGCCGGCCCCGCCGGGGCGGTCGTCCAGGAGCTGGGCGAGTCTGCGGGCGGCGGCCGTGGGGAGCGCTGGGCGAGGGTCCTCGGGCGCGGGCTCCGGCCGCCGCGCCGCCCGCGCGGGACGCAGCCCGGCCCGCCGCCGTACGGTCTCCAGGGCCGCCGCGTCCAGCAGCGCGGCCGGTGCCTCACGTCCGGGCGGGACACCGGCCGGGGTCCGGCGCTCGGTGCCGAGCAGGGCGGCGGTGACGAGGTCCTCCCAAGGGGGAGGAGGGGCGGGTGGGGCCGCCAAGCCGGGTGATGTGGGCGGGTCGGGGGCGGCAACCGGTGAGGGGGGTGTGGTGGCCGGGGTGGAGGGCCGGTTCATGGGGGTCCTTTCCGGTCCGGGGGAGGCGGGCTGTGCGCCTGGGGCCTGGTGCGAGTGGTGCCGTGGGATCGCGTCGGGGTGGTGCTCCGGGGGCTGGTGTCGGTAGTGCGCCTGAGGTCTGGTGCAGTGGTGCTCAGGGGTCTGGGGTGCGGGGTGCGCCGGGGTCTTGTCCGGAAGGTGCGCCCGGTCCTGTAGGAGGGGTGTGCCGAGGTGTTGTCCGAGTGGTTCACCCGGGGTCTTGTGCGAGGGGTGCAGTGGGGCTTGGCCGGGTCGGTGGTTCTAGGTGAGGGGTATGGCCTCGCCCGGGTCCCGCGGCCAGGCCGTCAGGGGGGTGAAGCCGTGGTGGCCGCATTCGCCGAAGACCTTGACGGGGGCGCCGCCGGACAGGGCGACCAGGCGCCACAGGCCGGGGCGGTTCCGGGCGGCCGGGGTGAGCGGCAGGGCCGTGTCCCCGTCGGCGTCGGCCAGTTGCCAGGAGTCGCCGTCCGGTGTCGGTACGACCCGGTCCAGGGTCACCGGGACCGACTCCAGCCAGGGATCGTGCCGCAGCGCGTCGCCGTAGCGGGCGGCGGCCTGGGCCGTCGTACCGCCCGGGGGCCGTACGGCGGTGGGGGCCGGGGGCGTGAACTGCTCGCCCAGCGCCGCCCGTAGCCGGTGGGCGCCCGGGTAGGTGGACAGTTCGGCGTCCAGGGTGAGGCCGACCGGCAGGGTGATCTCGGGGGAGCGGCCGGCCGCGCCGTACGACAGGATCAGCGCCGTGCGGTCCGAGTCGGTGCCGTACAGCCAGATGCGGCGGGTCGTCAGCTTCGGGTCGGCCGTGTCGTACTGGGCGAGGACCAGCCAGTGGTCGCGCGTCGGTGGTCCGTCCGCCGAGGCGGGCAGGCCGATCCGGGAGCGGACGGTGGCCGCCAGGTCGTCCGGGAGCAACTCGCGGTGCAGCCAGCCCCGGTCGAGGAGGTGCAGCAGCGCGCACTCCTCCAGCAGCCGCACGGGCCAGCCGGGCCCCGACGCCGGTATCGACCCCAACTCCCTCGCTCTCGACGCGAGTCCGGGGGCCTGGGCGTCGACCATGCGGGCGGCCGTCTCCTCCCACAGCCCGTACCCCGCGCCCTCCGCCGTGGCCAGGCCGCCGCGCAGCAGATCGGCGAGGCGCCGCTCCAGCTCGGTCGCGCCCGCCGTGACCCGCTCGGCCCGGCGCTCCGCCCGGCGCCGCGCCGCCCCGGGATCAGCGGTGGCGCCGCCCGGCGCGGTCCGCTCCCCCTCCGCGCGCTCCCTTCTCCCCTCTGTCCACCCCGCCACCCAGTCCGGCACCGCGCCGACCGGCACCACGGCGTCCCCGTCCGCCCAGAGCAGCAGCAGCCCCAGCGCGTGCTTGCACGGAAACTTCCGGCTCGGACAACTGCACCGGTACGCGGGCCCGCCGCCGTCCGTGCTGTCCGCGAGATCGACGACCGTTTGATACGGCGTGCTGCCGCTGCCCTCGCACTGCCCCCACACCGTCCCCTCCCGCGAACTGCCCGCCCCGGACCACGGACCGGCCGTGCCGAGCTTGCTCCCCGCTTTGCGTGACGCCGCGTCAGGTGCCAGTGCCAGCACCTGGTCCGCGGTCCAGCGCACCCCCTGCTCAGTCATGACATCGAAGGTAGATCCCCCCACTGACAATCGGCCCAGCGAGCACGTTTTCGCAGGTCAGAGCGATTGTCAGTGGGGTGGTGCATGGTGGAGTCAGATCCGAACCGGCCGAGCTGGAGGGGGCCTCAGCCATGTCCGTGTCCGCCGAAAAGAAGTCCGCCGAAGAGAAGCCCGTCGAAGAGAAGCCCGTCGAAGAGAAGCCAGCCGACGGGAATTCGGCCGATCCACATGACCAGGCGGGAGCCGAGCTGCTGCGCCCGCACGCCGAGGACGTCTTCGCGGGGGAACTCGCGGCGCTGGCCGCGCAGGACGACCGGCCGCGCCCGGCCCGCTGGCGGCTGTCGCCCTGGGCGGTGGCGACCTATCTGCTCGGCGGCACCCTGCCCGACGGCACGGAGATCACCCCGAAGTACGTGGGTCCGCGCCGGATCGTCGAGGTCGCCGTCAGCACCCTCGCCACCGACCGCGCCCTCCTGCTGCTCGGCGTGCCCGGCACGGCGAAGACATGGGTGTCCGAGCATCTGGCCGCCGCCGTCAGCGGCGACTCGACCCTGCTGGTCCAGGGCACGGCGGGCACCCCGGAGGAGGCGATCCGGTACGGGTGGAACTACGCGCAGTTGCTCGCCCACGGCCCCACTCATGACGCCCTGGTGCCCAGCCCGGTCATGCGGGCCATGGCCCAGGGGATGACGGCCCGGGTGGAGGAGCTGACCCGCATCCCGGCCGACGTACAGGACTCACTGATCACGATCCTGTCCGAGAAGACACTGCCGATACCGGAGCTGGGCTCGGAGGTCCAGGCCGTGCGCGGCTTCAACCTCATCGCCACGGCCAACGACCGCGACCGCGGGGTCAACGACCTGTCCAGCGCCTTGCGCCGCCGCTTCAACACGGTGGTGCTGCCGCTGCCGGAGAGCGTCGACGTCGAGGTCGACATCGTCTCCCGGCGCGTCGATCAGATCGGCCGCTCGCTGGACCTGCCCGCCGTCCCCGACGGCGTCGACGAGATCCGCCGGGTCGTGACCGTCTTCCGCGAACTGCGCGACGGGGTCACCGCCGACGGCCGTACGAAGGTGAAGTCGCCCAGCGGCACGCTGTCCACCGCCGAGGCCATCTCCGTGGTGACCAGCGGTCTTGCCCTCGCCGCCCACTTCGGTGACGGCGTGCTGAGGGCCGGCGACATGGCGGCGGGCATCCTCGGCGCCGTCGTCCGGGACCCGGCCGCCGACCGGGTGGTCTGGCAGGAGTACCTGGAGGCGGTCGTTCGCGAGCGTGACGGCTGGACGGACTTCTACCGGGCGTGCCGGGAGGTGAGCGCGTGAACAGGCAGCTGGGCAGCGGCCCGAGGAACTACGAGGTGAGCGACGAGGTGAGCGACGAGGTGAGTGGTGCGGTGAGCGACGAGGAGAAGGACCTGGGGTGGCCGTTCGCCGGTCGGGGCGGGGGAGTCCGGGGTCGGCGACGGGGGGCGGGACGCGGATCGCGCGGAGGACGCGATGACGGTTGCTGAGGGGGACGGGGGCGGGGGAGCGCCGCGCGCGTCCGGGGGCGAGCCGCTGTTGCTGGGGGTGCGGCATCACGGGCCGGGGTCCGCGCGGGCGGTGCGGGCGGCGCTGGACGCGGCGCGGCCCCGGGTGGTGCTGATCGAGGGGCCGCCCGAGGCGGACGGGCTGATCCCGCTGGCCGGTGACGCCGCCATGCGCCCGCCGGTCGCGCTGCTCGCCCATGCCGTGGACGAGCCCGGCCGGTCGGCGTTCTGGCCGCTCGCCGAGTTCTCCCCGGAGTGGATCGCCCTGCGCTGGGCCGTGGAGCGCGGGGTACCGGCCCGCTTCATCGACCTCCCGGCGACGCACACGCTGGCGTGGGAGAGGGATGGGGAGGCGGGGGCGCCCGATGCGGGTGAGACCGGCGGGGGCGACGGTCCCGGGGAGGGGGCGCGGGACGTCCGGATCGATCCGCTGGCCGTGCTGGCCGCCGCCGGGGGCTATGACGATCCCGAGCGGTGGTGGGAGGACGTCGTCGAGCACCGGGGGGTCGGTGGGGACGTGTTCGCGCCGTTCGGGGTGGTGGCGGAGGCGATGGGGGCGCTGCGGGAGGCGTACGGGAGCGGTGGGCACGAGCGGGATCTCGTGCGGGAGGCGTACATGCGGCTCCAGGTGCGGGCGGCCCGGCGGGAGTTCGGGGACGGCGTGGCCGTGGTGTGCGGGGCGTGGCATGTCCCGGCGCTGCGGGAGCGGACGGCCGTGGCGGCGGACCGGGCGCTGGTGAAGGGGCTGCCCAAGGTCAAGGCGGACATGACGTGGGTGCCGTGGACGTACCGGCGGCTGGCACGGGCCGGGGGATACGGGGCGGGTGTCGACTCGCCGGGCTGGTACGGGCATCTGTTCGCGGCGCCGGACCGGCCGGTCGAGCGGTGGATGGCCAAGGTGGCGGGGCTGTTGCGGGCCGAGGACCGTGTCGTGTCGTCCGCCCATGTCATCGAGGCGGTGCGGTTGGCGGAGACGCTGGCGGTGATGCGGGGGCGTCCGCTGCCGGGGCTCGGTGAGACGACCGACGCGGTGCGGGCGGTGATGTGCGAGGGCTCGGATGTCCCGCTGGCGCTGGTGCGGGACCGGCTGGTGGTCGGGGATGTGCTGGGGGAGGTGCCCTCGGCGGCTCCGGCGGTGCCGTTGCAGCGGGACCTGGACCGGGCGCAGCGCAGACTGCGGATGAAACCGGAGGCACGGGAGCGGGAGCTGGAGCTGGACCTGCGCAAGGAGATTGACGCCGGGCGCGGGAGGCTGCTGCACCGGCTGCGGCTGCTGGGCGTGGCGTGGGGGGAGCCGGCGGAGTCGCGGGGAAGCACCGGCACTTTCCGGGAGACCTGGCGGCTGCGGTGGGAGCCGGAGCTGGTGGTGCGGGTCGCGGAGGCGGGGGTGTGGGGCACGACCGTGCTCGGCGCGGCGACCGCCAAGGCGGCGGCGGACGCGGTGGCGGCGCCGGGTCTGGCCGAGGTCACGGCGCTGGCGGAACGGTGTCTGCTGGCGGAGCTGCCCGACGCGCTCCCGGCGGTGATGCGGATCCTGGCCGACCGCGCGGCCCTCGACGCGGACGTCGGGCACCTCGCCCAGGCGCTGCCCGCGCTGGTCCGTTCCCTGCGGTACGGGGATGTGCGGGGCACGGACACGGGGGCGCTCGCCGAGGTCGCCGCCGGGCTCGCCGAGCGGATCTTCGTCGGTCTGCCACCGGCCTGCGCCGCGCTCGACCGGGACGCGGCCGACGAGATGCGGCGCCATGTGGACGCGGTGCACGGGGCGGTGGGGCTGCTTGCCGAGGGGGCGATGGGAGAGGGGACGGCAGGAGAAGGGGCGGGGAGCGACGCCGGTGCCGGTGCGGGTGGGTTGCTGGAGCGGTGGCGTGAGGTGCTCGGGGTGCTGGCGGGACGGGACACCGTACCGGGGGTGATCCGGGGGCGGGCGGCCCGCCTGCTGCTGGACGCCGGGCGGCTGGACCAGGACGGGGCGGCGCGGCTGATGGGGCTGGCGCTGTCACCGGGGACGCGGCCGGGGGACGCGGCGGCGTGGATCGAGGGGTTCGTCGGGGGCGGCTCCGGGGGCGGGATGCTGCTGGTGCACGACGAGCGGCTGCTGGGGCTGGTGGACACCTGGCTGACGGGGGTGTCGGCGGAGGCGTTCACGGATGTGCTGCCGCTGCTGCGCCGGACGTTCGCCGAGTACGAGGCCGGGGTGCGGCGCACCCTCGGTGAACTGGTGCGGCGGGGGCCGGGGCAGCGGGCGGCGGCCGTCGGGGCGGGGGCCGGGATACCCGGATTCGGGGACGGGCTCGATACGGGGCGGGCGGACGCGGTGGTGCCGGTGGTGCGGTTGTTGCTGGGGGTGGGGGCGTGACGGACGGGGGCGTGGTGGGCAGCGGTGCGGTGGCCGGAGCCGGAGCCGGAGCCGGAGCCGGAGTCGGAGTCGGAGTCGGAGCCGGAGTCGGAGTCGGAGTTGGGGCGGTGGCCGAGGTGGGGGCCGAAGCCGGGGCCGCGTCCGCGGCTGGGTCTGCGACCCGAGCCGTGGCTGAATCCGGCGGCGGGGTTGGGGCGGTGGCCGGGTCTGGGGCTATGACTCCAGCCGGGTCTAGGTCCGGGGCGGGAGCCGGGGTCGTGTCGGGGGCCGGGGCCGGGGCCGGGGCCGGGGCCGGGTCTGCGGGCAGGGCCGGGGTTGGGGTTGGGGCCGGGGTTGGGGATGTGGCCCTGGCGGAGACCGGAGCCGGTGGGGGGCTCGGTGTGGTGGAGGAGCGGTTGCGGCGGTGGCGGTTGGTGCTTGGGGGTGGGGAGGGGGCCGACGGGACCGGGTACGGGTTGGTCGGGCGGGACGCCGGGATGGACGGGGCGCTCTCCGCGCTCTATGGGAAGAAGGGGCGGTCGGGGAAGGAGCGGTCGGCGGGGCTGGGGGCTTCGGCGCCGGCCGTGGCGCGGTGGCTCGGGGACATCCGGACGTACTTCCCGGCGTCCGTGGTGCAGGTGATGCAGCGGGACGCGATCGACCGGCTCGGGCTGTCGACGCTGCTGCTGGAGCCGGAGATGCTCCAGGCGGTGGAGGCGGACGTGCACCTGGTGGGCACGCTGCTGTCGCTGAACAAGGCGATGCCCGACACGACGAAGGAGACCGCGCGGGCGGTGGTGCGCAAGGTCGTCGACGATCTGGAGAAGCGGCTGGCCGCGCGGACCCGGGCCACGCTCACCGGGGCGCTCGACCGCAGCGCCCGGGTCACCCGCCCACGCCACCGGGACATCGACTGGAACCGCACGATCGCGGCCAACCTCAAGCACTACCTCCCGGAGCGGCGGACGGTCGTCCCCGAGCGGCTCGTGGGGTACGGGCGGGCCTCGCGGGCGATGAAGAAGGAGGTCGTGCTCTGTATCGACCAGTCGGGGTCGATGGCGGCGTCGGTGGTGTACGCGTCGGTGTTCGGGGCGGTGCTGGCGTCGATGCGGTCGATCGGTACGCGGCTGGTGGTGTTCGACACGGCGGTGGTGGATCTGACGGATCAGCTCGACGATCCGGTGGACGTGCTGTTCGGCACGCAGCTCGGGGGCGGTACGGACATCAACCGGGCGCTGGCGTACTGCCAGTCACGGATCACGCGGCCCGCGGACACCGTGGTCGTGCTGATCAGCGATCTCTACGAAGGGGGCATCCGCGACGAGATGCTCAAGCGGGTGGCGGCGCTGAAGGCGTCGGGCGTGCAGTTCGTGGCGCTGCTCGCGCTGTCGGACGAGGGGGCGCCCGCCCACGACCGGGAGCACGCGGCGGCGCTCGCGGCGCTGGGCGTGCCGGTGTTCGCGTGTACGCCGGATCTGTTCCCGGACGTCATGGCGGCGGCGATCGAGAAACGGCCGCTTCCGGTACCGGACGGGACGTGACGCGGCCGGGTGCGAGATGTGGCCGAGTGCGGGATGTGGCTGAGTGCGTGACGCGGCCGGGTGCGGGATGTGGCCCGATGGGGATGTGACTGAATGGGGTATGTGGGCTAATGGGGGATAGATGTGAATAGTGTCTAGTGACACTCCGTGCCGTGAAATGCGGCATCATGTGACGGGTATCACCGCTCATGTGTGACTCTCGATTTAGGGGCCTTCGGTAAGCAGCGATAACCTGCGAGACGGACATGCCGCGCGCTCGGACACCGTGTGCGCTTCCCCTGTGACCCATGCGGACGTCACGTTGCCCTTCGCGGCACGCCCACGCATCCAACGAACCGCGAGATCACTGATAGGGACGGAAGCGCGTGGACCTGTTCGAGTACCAGGCGAGGGACCTCTTCGCCAAGCACGATGTACCGGTGCTGGCCGGTGAAGTCATCGACACGCCTGAGGCGGCGCGCGGGATCACCGAGCGGCTGGGCGGCAAGTCCGTCGTCAAGGCCCAGGTGAAGGTCGGTGGCCGCGGAAAGGCCGGCGGCGTCAAGCTGGCCGCGACCGCGGACGAGGCCGTCGCCCGTGCGACGGACATCCTCGGCATGGACATCAAGGGCCACACGGTCCACAAGGTGATGATCGCCGAGACCGCGCCGGAGATCGCCGAGGAGTACTACGTCTCCTTCCTCCTGGACCGCGCCAACCGCACCTTCCTCTCCATCGCCTCCGTCGAGGGCGGCATGGACATCGAGGAGGTGGCCGCCAACCGTCCGGAGGCCGTCGCGAAGACGCCGATCGACGCCATCGACGGGGTGACGCCCGAGAAGGCGCGCGAGATCGTCGAGGCCGCGAAGTTCCCGGCCGAGGTCGCCGACAAGGTCGCCGATGTCCTGGTCAAGCTGTGGGACGTGTTCATCAAGGAGGACGCCCTCCTGGTCGAGGTGAACCCGCTGGCCAAGGTCGCCTCCGGCGCTGTTCTCGCGCTCGACGGCAAGGTGTCGCTGGACGACAACGCGGAGTTCCGGCACCCGGACTTCGAGGAGTTCCACGACAAGGCCGCGGCCAACCCGCTGGAGGCCGCCGCCAAGGAGAAGAACCTCAACTACGTCAAGCTGGACGGCGAGGTCGGCATCATCGGCAACGGTGCCGGGCTGGTCATGTCCACCCTGGACGTCGTCGCGTACGCCGGTGAGAACCACGGCAACGTCAAGCCGGCGAACTTCCTGGACATCGGTGGTGGCGCCTCCGCGCAGGTGATGGCCAACGGTCTGGAGATCATCCTCGGGGACCCGGACGTCAAGTCCGTCTTCGTCAATGTCTTCGGTGGCATCACCGCGTGCGACGAGGTCGCCAACGGCATCGTCCAGGCGCTCCAGCTGCTCGCGGACCGCGGTGACGCCGTCACCAAGCCGCTGGTCGTCCGCCTCGACGGCAACAACGCCGAACTGGGTCGCAAGATCCTCACCGACGCCAATCACCCGCTGGTGCAGCGCGTCGACACCATGGACGGCGCGGCCGACCGGGCCGCCGAGCTGGCCCACGCCGCTAAGTAAGCACTCAGGACGAGGACACAACACACCATGGCTATCTGGCTCAACAAGGACAGCAAGGTCATCGTCCAGGGCATGACCGGCGCCACGGGCATGAAGCACACCAAGCTCATGCTCGGCGACGGCACCAGCGTCGTGGGCGGGGTGAACCCGCGCAAGGCGGGGCAGACCGTGGACTTCGACGGCACCGAGGTACCCGTGTTCGGGACCGTCAAGGAGGCCATCGAGAAGACCGGTGCGAATGTCTCCGTGATCTTCGTGCCGGAGAAGTTCACCAAGGACGCGGTGGTCGAGGCGATCGACGCCGAGATTCCGCTGGCCGTCGTGATCACCGAGGGCATCGCCGTCCACGACTCGGCGTCCTTCTGGGCGTACGCCGGGAAGAAGGGCAACAAGACGCGGATCATCGGTCCGAACTGCCCCGGGATCATCACCGTCGGTCAGTCGAACGTCGGGATCATCCCGGGCGACATCACCAAGCCGGGGCGGATCGGGCTGGTGTCGAAGTCGGGCACGCTGACGTACCAGATGCTGTACGAGCTGCGGGACATCGGGTTCTCGACGGCCGTCGGTATCGGTGGGGACCCGATCATCGGGACCACGCACATCGACGCGCTGGCGGCGTTCCAGGATGACCCCGACACCGATCTGATCGTGATGATCGGTGAGATCGGAGGGGACGCGGAGGAGCGGGCGGCTGCGTTCATCAAGGACAACGTGACGAAGCCGGTCGTCGGGTATGTCGCCGGGTTCACCGCGCCCGAGGGCAAGACGATGGGGCATGCCGGGGCGATCGTGTCCGGGTCGTCCGGGACGGCGCAGGCCAAGAAGGAGGCGCTTGAGGCCGCCGGGGTCAAGGTCGGCAAGACGCCTACCGAGACGGCGAGGCTCGCCCGCGAGGTTTTGGCCGGCTGAGGTCGGTTCGGCTGAGCGTCCGTAGGCCCGTCCCCGGCGTGGGGGCGGGCCTATCGGCGTTTTCGCTGGCGGCGCGTTTGCGTGTTTCGGCGGGATCCGGCGGGTTGTTCGGCTGCGGGGCGGTGGTGGGCTGGTCGCGCAGTTCCCCGTGCCCCTGTGGGGGTGGGGGCGGCTCGCGTTCGCAGTCGTCGTCGCTGCCGCTGCGGCAGGGCTCACTCCACCCTTGGGATCAGGCGTTCCGGGCCCGTTGCTGATTCGTTCCTCAGTTTTTCTCGGAGGGCGAGTTGTTCGGCTGACAGGGGGCCCGGGGCCGGTTTGGGGGGGACTCCTCGGACGGTTTGGCCGGGGGGGATCGGGGGCTCGTACTGGGTGGGGGCCGTGCGGACGGTCAGGGCTGTTGCGCCGATCAGGGCCACCGTGAAGGCGATGGCGGCCCGGGTCCAGAAGCGGGCCCGGCGTTCGCCGGCCAGGCGGACCGGCTTGGGCTGGGCGGCGCGGAGCCGTTCCGCGGAGGCGAGCCGGGCCAGCCGGTCGTGCAGGACGGACGGGTCGGCCAGCTCGGGCAGCCACCCGGCGACCGTCTCGCGGGCGTGCATCAGACGGGTCGCCGCCGCCGGAGTGCTCGCCTCCGTCTCCGCCGCCGTGTCCGCCAGGTCCAGCCCCACGCCGTCGTAGAGGAGCAGCGTGCGGCGGTGCGGTGCGGGCAGGGCCAGGAGCGAGCCGAGCAGGGCGCGGTCGGCCGGGTCCGCCGGAGGGGCCTCCGGATGGCGGTATCGCGGGCGGTAGCGGTGCCAGGGGGCGAGCGCGTACTCGTACGCCGCCGCGCGGACCCAGCCCGCCGGGTCCCGGTCCACCGCGACCTCGGGCCAGCGCTGCCAGGCCAGTTGGAACGCCCGTTCCACCGACTCCCGCGCCAGCTCCCGCCGCCCGCACAGCAGATACGTCTGCCGTACGAGGGCGGGCGCGCAGAAGGTGTACAGCGCGTCGAACGCCTGATCGGGGGTCAGTGACCCGGTCTCCTCCGGCGGACCGGCGGACACGGATTCCGCGACCGCCGTCACCGTCTGCGCGACCCCCGGCATCGGCTGCTTCTGGTGTACGGGCATGGCCAATGGCTCCTGACGTGCGCTCACCTCGATGTCCGGGGCGATGTCCCGGACCGGCCTTTCCTGCGCCGCCGCCTTCTTCGGCCGCGGGGTTTTCCTCGACGGCTCCGGCCTCCGCGGCTCGGCCGTCCTCTCCGGCTCGGCCGTCCCCTCCGCCTCCCCGGCCGCCCCCTCGACCTCCCTGGCTGCCCCTTCTGCCGCGTCGGCCGCCCCGGCCAGCCGCGCCAGCACCTTCGCGTACGTCTCGCGCTTGCGTCCGCGCGGGGTAGTACGCCCGGTCTCCCAGGCGCGTACCGTCTCGCGGGTGACACCGACCTGGGTGGCGAGCTGAGCCTGTGTCAATGAGGCGGCCTCGCGCAGCCGTCGGCACTCCTTGGGCGGCGGGAGCGGAGTGGCAGGACTCCGTGTCACAGGGCGCCCCTTCGCTCGATAAAGTACATAAACATATATTGGGCGACACTTCGGAACTTCGCCTGTTACGGCGGGAAAGCGTGTGTCGTTGGGAGCATGGCGCACGTGATCCCGATGACCGATCGCCCGACAGGTCGCCCCCCTTCCCGCCTGCCCCACCTGCCGCCGCCGCTCACCCGGCAACTGACCCGGCTGCGCGGGCGCTCGCCCGGCATCGTCTCGGGCATGCTGGGCGGCGCGGTCGCGGCCGGGCTGGGGCTCGGCTCGTTCGCCGTCCTGGTGACGATGCTGTGGATCAGCTCGCCCTACCCCGACAGCGGCCCCGGTGGCGCCCTGCATGTCGCCGCCGCGCTCTGGCTGCTCGCGCACGGCGCCGAACTGGTCCGCGCCGACACCCTCTCCGGTGCCGCCGCCCCCGTCGGCCTCACCCCGCTGCTGCTCCTCGCCGTCCCCCTCTTCCTCCTCCACCGCGCCGCCCGGGACGCCGTCGACCGCGCCGCCGAGGGCCACACCCCGTCGTCCGCGCGTACGGCGTGGGCGGGCGTCGTCCTCGGCTATGTCGCCGTCGGCGCGGCGGCTGCCCTCTACGCCACCGGCGGTGACCTGCGCCCTTCCTGGCCCTGGGCCGTCGGCTGTGTTCCGCTGGTCGCGGTGGTGGCGGCCGGTGCCGGGGTCTGGACGGCGTACGGGCGCCCCCACGAGCCGTTCCTCGGGCTGCTGGTCAGGCTGCCGCGCCGACTGCGCCGCCCGCTGATGCCGCCCGTCGCCCGGGACCGCTACGGCGAGGCGGTGCGCGGTGCGGCGGCCGGTACGGCGGTGCTGGTCGGCGGCGGTTCCCTGCTGGTCGCGGCCTCACTGCTCGGACACACCTCGGCCGCCGTCGCCGCCTTCGGGCAGCTGACGGAGGGCTGGTCGGGACGGTTCGCGGTCTTCCTGCTCTGTCTGGCGCTGGTCCCCAACGCCGCGATCTGGGGCGCCGCCTACGCCCTCGGCCCCGGCTTCCTCCTCGGCGTCGGCCACACCACCGGCCCCCTCGCCTCCGCGCCGGGCCCGCTGCTGCCCCCCTTCCCGCTGCTGTCCGCCGTACCCGCCACCGGCCCCGGCACCCCCCTGACCTGGGCGACCGCGGCGATCCCGGTGGCGGCGGGCCTGACGCTCGGCTGGTTCATGGCGACCGCGGCGGTACGCCCCCCGGCCCCCCTTCCGGACCCGGCCACCGCCCCCCACCCCCCGTACGACTACGCCCCGCCCCCCTGGTCCGCCCGCCGCACCCTCGCTTTCACTTTCCTCGCCGCCCTCCTGTGCGCCGCCGCCCTCGCCCTCCTCGGCGCCCTCTCCGGCGGCCCCCTCGGCGCGTCCGCCCTGGCCCGCTTCGGCCCGGTGTGGTGGCAGACCGGCACGGCCACCCTGGCCTGGACAGCCCTGCTGGGCCTCCCGACCGCCCTGGTCGTACGGGGCTGGCGGCTCCGAGCGCAGCGCCGCGCCCCCAAACACACCGGCAAACACACGGACAAGCACACCGGCAAACACACCGACGCCGCCCAGGAGCCCTCCCGGACGGCGTCGAAACAAAAGCCCGCTGGACGTACCGGCGCGGGAACCGGCGACGGCTAACCCTGCCCCAGCACGTCCCGCAACTGCTCCGGCAGCAGCCGGTCACAGGACTGCCGCTGCTCATTGGTGAGGGCGTCGCTGCGGCACGTGTAGTAGTCGCTGTACACCAGCTGGGCCACGAACGTGGCGCCGACCAGCACGATCGCGAGGGACGCCGCCACGATGCCGCTGACCGCCGCCGTGGTCTGCGGCCGTCCGCCGGTCGGCTGCTGCGGCGCCGGGCTGTCCGGGTCCGGCGTACGCGGCTTGGTGTTCAGCGCGCTGATGCCCCAGTACAGGGCGAGCGCGCCGAGCAGCAGCGCCACGTACGGCCAGCTGAAGAGGGCGAAGAAGAAGGCCCACATGCCGCCGAGGAGCGCGTACCGCGCACGGCGCTGGGCGGGGTCGGTCGGGTCCCAGCGCGGAGTGGGTCCGCCACCGGGACCGGTGGGGCCGTCGGGCCTGCCGCCGGGGCGATCGCCGAAGCCACCCCCCGAGGAGCGGCCGGGCTGCTGGTCGCTCCACCCACTGCCCCAGACCGGACCACCACCCCCCTCCCCGCCACGCGAACCGTCATCCGGAGAACCGGACGAACCGGACGAGCCGGAGGAGCCGTTCCCATTACCGGGCGGGCCATCGGCGCCGTCCGGGCGGCGCGGCTGCCAGGGGCGGTCCGGGCTGCCCTCCGGCGGCGGCGCGAAGGGATTGTCGTCCTGCCCGGAACCGCCAGGGTTCCCGGAGTGCCCGGAACCGGTCCGCCCGGACGAGGCATCCGGCGCCGACGAGGGGCGGTCCCGCAGCAGCACACCGCTGCGCCGCCCTCCCCGCTCCGGCAGCGGGGTCGGCATGAGGGGTCTCAGGCTGCGGTCCGGCATCAAGTGAGCGTCATCCCTTGGTGGTTGAAACCTTGCGGTTGCGGCTCGGTGGGTACGGCTGCGGTGCGGTGACCGGGCCATCACCTTATGAAACGCTTCGCTCGCCACGCACGTTCCCGACCCGGCTCCCCCAGACGCTACCTTCCGGCCACGCCCCCGTCCCGTGGGGGCTGTCCGGTGTGCCGGTATCGTTGCTGACGGTCGGCCGCTTCGTAGGCTTCCCCGTATCCGGGGGCGCGAAGCATTCGTACGAACGCACAAACGCGGACGCACAAACGCGAGCGCACAAACGCGGACGCGTAAACGCGAACGCACAAACATCCGCCGACCCCATAGGACCAGGACATCGACGTATCTCCAGAAAGGGCCGACCCGTGGCCGAGCGTGTCAAGCGCCTTGTCGTGCTGGTCTCCGGATCGGGCACCAACCTCCAGGCGCTGCTCGACGCCATCGCCGAGACCGGCGTCGCGCGCTACGGCGCCGAGATCGTGGCCGTCGGCGCGGACCGTACCGGCATCGAGGGGCTGGCCCGTGCCGAGCGGGCCGGGCTGCCGACCTTTGTGCGCAGGGTGAAGGACTACGCGACCCGCGAGGAATGGGACGCCGCCCTCGCCGAGGCGGTCGCCGCCCACGAACCCGACCTCGTGGTGTCCGCCGGGTTCATGAAGATCGTCGGCAAGGAGTTCCTGGCCCGCTTCGGCGGGCGGCTGGTGAACACGCACCCGGCCCTGCTGCCCAGTTTTCCCGGCGCCCACGGCGTCCGTGACGCGCTCGCGTACGGCGCCAGGGTCACCGGCTGCACCGTCCACTTCGTCGACGACGGCGTCGACACCGGCCCGATCATCGCCCAGGGCGTGGTCGAGATCCGGGACGAGGACGACGAGAGCGCGCTGCACGAGCGCATCAAGGAAGTCGAGCGAAGGCTGCTCGTCGATGTCGTGGGGCGGCTCGCCCGCAACGGCTATCGCATCGAGGGACGAAAGGTAGTTATCCAGTGACCGCCGAAAACGCCGGGTCCGCCGGGTCCACCGGGACCGCCGAGAGCAACGGCAAGCGGGGTATCCGCCGCGCGCTGGTCAGCGTGTACGACAAGACCGGCCTGGAAGAGCTGGCCCAGGGGCTGCACGCCGCCGGGGTCCAGCTCGTCTCGACCGGTTCCACGGCCGCGAAGATCGCCGCCGCGGGCGTCCCCGTCACCAAGGTCGAGGAGCTGACCGGCTTCCCCGAGTGCCTGGACGGCCGGGTCAAGACCCTGCACCCCAAGGTGCACGCGGGCATCCTCGCCGACCTGCGCCTCGCCACCCACCGCGAGCAGCTCACCGAGCTGGGCGTGGAGCCCTTCGACCTGGTCGTCGTGAACCTCTACCCGTTCCGCGAGACGGTCGCCTCCGGCGCCTCCCCCGACGAATGCGTCGAGCAGATCGACATCGGCGGCCCCTCCATGGTCCGCGCCGCCGCCAAGAACCACCCCTCCGTCGCCGTCGTCACCAGCCCCGCCCGCTACGCGGACGTGCTCGCGGCGGTCGGCTCGGGCGGCTTCGACCTGCGCACCCGCAAGCGGCTGGCCGCCGAGGCGTTCCAGCACACGGCCGCCTACGACGTGGCCGTGGCGAGCTGGTTCGCGAGCGAGTACGCGCCCGTCGACGACTCCCCGTTCCCCGACTTCCTCGGCGCCACCTGGGAGCGCGAGAACACCCTGCGCTACGGCGAGAACCCGCACCAGCCCGCGGCCCTGTACGTCGACCCGGCGGGCGGCGGCCTCGCCCGCGCGGAGCAGTCGCACGGCAAGGAGATGTCGTACAACAACTACACGGACACGGACGCCGCCCGCCGGGCCGCCTACGACCACGACGAGCCCTGCGTCGCGATCATCAAGCACGCCAACCCGTGCGGGATCGCGATCGGCGCGGATGTGGCCGAGGCGCACCGCAAGGCGCACGCCTGTGACCCGCTGTCCGCGTTCGGCGGCGTGATCGCCGTCAACCGGCCGGTCAGCAAGGAGATGGCCGAGCAGGTCGCGGAGATCTTCACCGAGGTCATCGTGGCGCCCGGGTACGAGGACGGCGCGCTGGAGGCCCTCTCCCGCAAGAAGAACATCCGGGTCCTCACCGCGCCCGGCGCCCCCGCCAACCCCGTCGAGGTCAAGGCCATCGACGGCGGCGCGCTGCTCCAGGTCACCGACCGCCTCCAGGCCGACGGCGACGACCCGGCGAACTGGACCCTGGCCACCGGCGAGGCCCTCACCCCCGCCGAGCTGCGCGAACTCGCCTTCGCCTGGAAGGCGTGCCGCGCGGTCAAGTCCAACGCCATCCTCCTCGCCAAGGACGGCGCCTCCGTCGGCGTCGGCATGGGCCAGGTCAACCGGGTCGACTCCGCGAAGCTCGCCGTCGCCCGCGCGGGCGCCGACCGCGCGCAGGGGGCGTACGCCGCCTCCGACGCGTTCTTCCCCTTCCCGGACGGCCTGGAGATCCTGACCGACGCCGGGGTCAAGGCCGTGGTCCAGCCGGGCGGTTCGGTCCGGGACGAGCAGGTCGTGGAGGCGGCGAAGAAGGCCGGCGTGACGATGTACTTCACGGGGACCCGGCACTTCTTCCACTGACCGCCGCTCTCTCAGAAACCCCGGGGAGTGTCGGGCGGCTCCTCGGCGGCCAGCTCGCACCACACCGTCTTGCCGTCCGTCTCCCCGACCATGCCCCACCGCTCGGCGATCGCGTCGAGCAGCATCAGGCCCCGGCCGGTCTCTTCATACCGGCCGGGGTCTCGTGCGACCAGGACGGCGGGCGGTCCGGAGTCCGTGACCTCCAGTCGGGTACGGCCGTCAGCCGCCCGCGTGAGCCGCACGGTCACGGGCGTGCCCTCGCCGACATGCCGGATCACATTGGCCAGCAGCTCGCTGAGGCACAGTTGTACGTCGGGGCAGGGCCTGCCCAGGTAGATCCGGACCGCCTGCCGCGCCTCGGACACCAGCTCGCGATCCGCGACGAACGCGAGCGTCATGGTCTCCTCGGCCGTGAGTTCGCCGATCACTCCGCCCTCGCCTCCCGCAAGACCTTGACGAGGGCCTGGGCGGTGGCGGTGTTGCAGTTGCCGAGTGACACCAGGGGCATCCCCGAGCCTGCGAACGCCGGTAGATCCAGACCGAGCGAGGGCAGCGTGATGCCGTGGGCCTTTAAGGCCGCGCGCAGGTCTTCTACGTGGACGTCGATCTCGTGGTGGGGGGTCATGGGGGGTACGCCTCCGTGTGCGGGGTGTGACGAATCCCTCACAGAGTGGCGTGAAGGGGCGTACCGTGAAAGGGGTTTCTGCTGGACACGAGCAACTGTTGAACGGTGGTGGTGGGTTGTGCCCGCGAAGAAGGACCCCGACGCGTCCGAGAGCATTCCTTCCTTCTACGGCGCCGAGTTGCGGTATCGCCGTGAATTGGCGGGGCTGACTCTGGAACAGATGGTTGAAGGGAGCTTTCGGGGGGCCTCGTATCTCAGTCTGATCGAACGGGGTGAGCGCCGGATGCCGCCCGACCTGGCCCGGCATGTCGACAAGAAGCTGGGAACGGACGGGTTTTTCGAGCGGCGGTGTGAAGACACGGCCAAGGCGCGGCGGGTGGGGCATTCCGCGAACTTCGAGGACGTGCCCGACCTAGAGAAGCAGGCGATGTCGCTGGAGGAATGGCAGCCCGAGATCATCCCCGGCCTGCTCCAGACGGCGGCGTACATGAGCGGGCTCATTCGCCATGGGGCCCCCTACACCACGCCGGAGACGGCGGCGGAACGCATCAGTGCCCGCATGGCGCGCGCGAAGCTGTGGGAACTCCCCGACCGCCCCCAGTACTGGGCGATCGTGCGGGAGTCGGTCATCCGGAACACGCCGCTCTCAGCGGTCGTGATGGCCGAGCAGTTGGAGCACGTCGCCGCACTGATCCGGTCCACGCAGAGCGTTTTCCAGATCGTTCCGGAAACGACCTTCTGGCATCCCCTCAGGCGCGGCACGGCCAAGATCATGACCTTTGCCGATTCCCCGCAATTGGTGTGGGCGGACGGCAACTTCGTGGGTCAGATGATCGACTATCCGCCGCTCGTGCGTCAGTACCGCCAGGCGTACGATCTGCTCCGGGCCGCCGCACTCTCACCCGAGGCGTCCCTGGCACTGATCGACGAAGCAGCGAGGACCTACAGAGATGAAGCCGACAAGGAAGCCCGACCTGCGTAGCGCGGCTTGGCGCAAGAGCAGTTTCAGCGAGGAGTACGGGGCAGACTGCGTAGAAGTCGCCACTAACTTCCCCAGCGTCACCCCGGTCCGCGACTCGAAGGCGCCCGAAGGCCCCACCCTCCTCCTCTCCACAAACGCTTGGGCCGCCTTCGTCACCGCCGTGAAGGCGTGACGAAGACGGCCCATTCCTGCCCCTCGCGGAGCGCTACCGCTTAGTAGCGCGGGCGGTTGAACCACGCCTTGCCATTGGCGTTGCCCGCGAACACGGCTATCAGGACGCCGAGGATGAGGTGGATGATGCCGAAGACGGTGAACGGGTAGATGGCGAACACCGCCGTCAAGATGCCGAACACCAGGATCGTCACACGCGAGCCACTACCGCCGGACTTGAACTTGGTGGCGAGCACGGCCGCCCACACCAGCCAGCCCAGCGCCAGCACGAGGAGGCCCCACAGCACGCCGGTCGAGTAGCCGGAGAGGTCATCGAACGCCGGGTCGTCCTTCAGCTGGTCGATGGTGAACACGGCGAAGGCGAACAGCACCACGCCGATGACCTGGAGACCGGCGATCACCCACAGCAGCACCCGGGCGGTGCTGACCGTGCCGGGCATCGTGGTCATCGCGGGGGAGCCATCCCCGTACGGGCTGACGGGCGGCGCCTGCGGGTACCCGTACCCCTGGTTGGCCGGCGGCTGGCCATACGGCTGTCCGCCCTGAGGGGCGCCGTAGGGATTGTTCTGGTCGCCGAAACTCATGGCGGGGGTTCCTCCGTTGTTGCGGGTGCGGGGACGACGCGCGGCACTTTGCGGAGGAAAGGATGTACAGAAAGCGGTCCGTCCCCCCGGTACTGCCCGCGGCACTGTGCTGTACATCGTTCTTCAGCCATCGCGCGATTGTCCAGCCACGGGCGGGAGGTGTTGTGCAAGTGCAACATCACCGATCTTGGGACGAACGGGATGGGAATCGGGATGGGACGGGCGTCACGCGCCTGGATTGGAACCGGGGCCCGGTCATCCGGGAGTATGGGGCCATGACCGCCCAGATTCTCGATGGCAAGGCCACCGCAGCCGCGATCAAGTCCGATCTGTCCGTCCGCGTGGCGGCTCTGAAGGAGAAGGGCGTCACGCCCGGCCTCGGCACGATCCTGGTCGGGGACGACCCCGGCAGCCGTAAGTACGTCGCGGGCAAGCACCGCGACTGCGCCGAGGTCGGCATCGCCTCGATCCAGCGTGAGCTGCCCGCCACGGCGACGCAGGAGGAGATCGAGACGGCCGTCCGCGAGCTGAACGACGACCCGGCCTGCACCGGCTACATCGTGCAGCTCCCGCTGCCCAAGGGCATCGACGAGAACCGCGTCCTGGAGCTGATGGACCCGAACAAGGACGCCGACGGCCTGCACCCCATGAACCTGGGGCGCCTGGTCCTGAACGAACCGGCCCCGCTGCCCTGCACCCCCAACGGCATCCTCACCCTGCTGCGCCGCTACGGCGTGGAGATCAAGGGCGCCGAGGTGGTGGTCGTCGGCCGGGGCGTGACGATCGGCCGCCCGATGCCGCTGCTGCTGACCCGCCGCAGCGAGAACGCGACGGTCACCCAGTGCCACACCGGCACCCGCGACCTCTCCTCCCACCTCAAGCGCGCGGACATCATCGTCGCCGCCGCCGGGTCCGCCCACCTGGTGCGCGCCGAGGACGTCAAGCCGGGCGCGGCCGTCCTCGATGTCGGGGTCTCGCGCAGCGCCGAGGGCAAGATCGTCGGCGATGTGCACCCGGACGTCGCCGAGGTGGCCGGTTTCCTCTCCCCGAACCCCGGCGGGGTCGGCCCGATGACCCGGGCGCAACTGCTGGTCAACGTGGTCGAGGCGGCGGAGCGCAGTGTCGGCTGACGGCAGGACCGAGGAGCGGGGCACCGGCGCCGGTACGGAGCGGCGCATCGAGGCCGGTGGGGCGGAGGACGATCTCGCGGTGACCGACGCGGTCAGCGCGCTCGACGCCGAGGGCCGGCCGGTCCGGACCACCCGGCGCTTTCCCCTGTTCACCCGGGACACCGCCCGGCCCGAGGGGGGAGGTGTGGCCGCCTCCAGGGACGCGCCCGCGCCCGCCCGCCAGTGGCCGATGCTGACCGTGCTGTCCCTGGTCGGCCTCGGTCTGCTGCTGACCGCGCTCGATGTGTTCCGCGTCGGTCTGCTGCTGATCGGCGCCGCGCTGCTGGCGGGCGCGGTCCTGCGGTTCGTGCTGCCCGGCGTCGGCATGCTCGCCGTACGCTCCCGCTTCACCGACATCGTCACGTACGGCGTGCTGGGGCTGTCGATCGTGGTGCTGGCGCTGATGGTGCAGCCCAGGCCGTGGCTGGAGATCCCGTTCCTCAAGGACACCCTGCATTTCACGGTGGATCAGTAGCCCCGCGCGAGCCCCGCGCGGTTCGTGCACGGAAGAACGGCGGCCCGTCCTCACCCCCGATGAAGGACGGGCCGCCGCCGTTCCCCACGTTTGCGCAGGAGGAACGGCCGATTCAACGGCTGTCCGGGTGCTGTGGCATGGAAGTGACCGTTCCGCTACGGTGTCCGCGCGCCGGAAAGCTAATCTGCTGACGGGTTAATGTGATGAGGCGTGCGATGGTGCATGTCCGCAGACCCCGCGCTCCCGTGCGCCCCCACCCCGGGAAACTGAGATCCTGATCCGGTGCATCCCTGTGGGTAGCCAGACCAGGGCTCGGAGGAACGGCACCTCGCGCGGGGGAACGAACCAGCACGTACCGGGGGAAAGAGGGGGATGCAATGCCTCGTTGGAAGGCACTGCCCGATGAACTCGATCCACAGATCAGGGAGTTCACCAGCCAGCTGCGTCGGCTGGTGGACCGCAGTGGCCTGAATGTCGCCGCCGTCGCCGACCGCACGGGCTACAGCAAGACGTCATGGGAGCGTTATCTCAACGGCCGGCTGCTCGCGCCCAAGGGCGCGATCGTCGCGCTCGCGGAGGTCACGGGGACCAATCCGGTCCATCTGACGACCATGTGGGAGCTGGCCGAGCGCGCCTGGAGCCGTTCGGAGATGCGGCACGACATGACCATGGAGGCCATCCGGATCTCCCAGGCCCGCGCCGCGCTGAGCGAGTTCGGCGCGCCGCCCGGCAAGGGGAAGGCCGGGCGGCGGGGCGGCGGCGGTCCGGCCGCGACGCCGGGGGGCGCGGGACCGGCGGGGTCGCGGGGCGCGGGCCCGGCTGGGGTGGCGCCGACGGTGCCGCAGCAGCCGACGGGGCCCCGGGATTCGGCGAGGGTGCGTCCGCAGGATTCGAGGTCCTCGGGGTCCGCAGGGTCCGCGGGGTCCGCGGGGTCTTCGGGGTCGTGGGGGGCGTCGAGGTCGGCTGGGCCTTCCGGGGCGTCTGGGCCTTCACGTGGGTCGTCCTCGGGCGTGGGTTCCACCGATTCCAGGGGGTCCACCGATTCCAGGGGTTCCACCGATTCCAGGGAGTCCGCTGATTCCGCCAACTCCTGGAAGCTCGCGGGCTATCAGGGGCCGTCGCGTCCGGGCGGGCGTCCGGGCGGTGCCGAGAGCCCGGCATCCGGAACGCCGTCGGTGAAGCCGTCGGCAACGCCGTCGTCGGGGACGCCCTCGGTGGACGGCTGGCTGCGGCCGGGAGTCTCCGGTGCTTCCGGGCCGGGCGCCGGCTCCGGTACGGCCATGGGGGCCGGACCCGGTACGTACGGTGAGCCGCCGCGCGGTGGCCGGTCCGACCGGCGGGACTCCGGAACCGGCGGGGGCAAGCGGCGTACGGCGATGTTCCTCGCGGGGATATTCGGGGTGCTGATATTGGTCGGGGCGGCGTTCTTCCTGACCAGGGACGGTGACACCGCGAACGAGGGCGCCGATCCGACGCCCACCCCCACGCCCAGCACCAGCGTCGAACTGCCGCCGGGTGTGGAGTGCAGCGGCGCGAGCTGCACCGGCAAGGACGCCGAGGCCATGGGGTGCAGCGGCGATCTGGTGACCACCGCCGCGACCGCCGTGGTCGGCACCAGCACCGTCGAGGTCCGCTACAGCGAGATCTGCCAGGCCGCGTGGGGCCGTATCTCCCTGGCGACCCAGGGCGACGAGATCGAGGTCAGCGCCGACAGCGGCAAGCAGGTCGGCGCCATCACCGAGGCCGGGGACACCAGCGCGTACACCCCGATGGTCGCGGTGAAGAGCGAGGCCGAGGCGGTCGCCTGCGCGACGCTGCTGGCCGGGCAGCAGGGCTGCACGCAGTAACGCGGCGGCAGGGCTGCGCTGGATTCACCCGTACGAGTGATGCGGGGGGAGGTATGGCCGTCGGGAGGCCGGGAATGCGGACGGTACCCCCACGGGATCCGGCAACGGAATCCCACCCCGGGCGGCCGTCCCGTCCCACCCCTCCCGGACGGACGGCCGCCCCTCCTCCTCCCCTTGTGCCGCGGCGAGTCGGTCGCCGGGCCGTTCCGGGCCGTTGTGGTGTCGGCCACAGCACCCCGAGGGTCCCCGTTGACCAATGCGCGATAGCCTGACGGCTGGATCTGTCTTGATATGAAGAGATCGATCATCCGCCCGGGGCCGGGACGCCCCACCGCCAGCTGTCATACGGAGAACGCCATGACCCGCACTCCCGTGAACGTCACCGTCACCGGCGCGGCCGGCCAGATCGGTTACGCCCTGCTCTTCCGCATCGCCTCCGGCCAGCTGCTCGGCGCGGACGTGCCGGTCCGGCTGCGTCTGCTGGAGATCACCCCGGCGCTCAAGGCCGCCGAGGGCACCGCGATGGAGCTGGACGACAGCGCGTTCCCGCTGCTCCAGGGCATTGACATCACGGACGACCCGAACGTCGCCTTCGACGGGGCCAACGTGGCACTGCTGGTGGGCGCCCGGCCGCGTACCAAGGGCATGGAGCGCAGTGAGCTGCTCTCGGCCAACGGCGGCATCTTCAAGCCGCAGGGCAAGGCCATCAACGACCACGCGGCCGACGACATCAAGGTGCTGGTGGTCGGCAACCCGGCCAACACCAACGCGCTGATCGCGCAGGCCGCCGCGCCGGACGTACCGGCCGAGCGGTTCACCGCGATGACCCGCCTCGACCACAACCGCGCGCTCACGCAGCTGGCGAAGAAGACGGGCACGCCGGTCTCCGAGATCAAGAAGCTGACGATCTGGGGCAACCACTCCGCGACCCAGTACCCGGACATCTTCCACGCGACCCTCGCGGGCAAGAACGCGGCCGAGATCGTCAACGACGAGGCGTGGCTGGCCGACGAGTTCATCCCGACCGTCGCCAAGCGCGGTGCCGCGATCATCGACGCCCGGGGCGCGTCCTCGGCGGCCTCCGCCGCCAACGCCGCCATCGACCACATCTACAGCTGGGTCAACGGCACGGACGAGGGCGACTGGGTCTCGATGGGCATTCCGTCCGACGGGTCGTACGGTGTGGCCGAGGGGCTCATCTCGTCCTTCCCCGTGACCTGCAAGGACGGGGCGTACGAGATCGTCCAGGGGCTGGAGATCAATGACTTCTCGCGGGCGCGGATCGACGCGTCGGTGAAGGAGCTGGCGGAGGAGCGGGAAGCTGTGCGGGGGCTCGGCCTGATCTGACGGTCCCGACGACGTCGTCTGCGGGTGCGTGGGGGCTGGTCGCGCAGTTCCCCGCGCCCCTAAGGCGATCTACGCGTTCCCCTGCGCCAAGTGCCGCTTACGGGGTGCTGCCCGGTGGGATGCGGCGGGTGACCATCAGGCGGTTCCAGCTGTTGATGGCCGTGATCAGGGCGATGAGATGGGCGAGGCGCGGGGCGTCGAAGTGGCGGGACGCCTCCTCGTACACCTCGTCCGGTACGTAGCCTTCGGTGAGGACCGTGATCGACTCGGTCAGCGCCAGCGCCGCCCGCTCGCGCGCGTCGAACGCCTCCCCCGCCTCCTCCCACGCGGCCAGCAGATCGAGCTGACGCTCGCTCACCCCCTGCTTGCGGGCCAGGGTGAGATGCATGTCCAGGCAGAACGCGCAGTGGTTGAGCTGCGAGGCCCGGATCTGGACCAGTTCGGCGAGCGCCGGGTCCCCCAGGCCGCGCTTGGCGGTGGCGCTGACCGACTGCATCGCCGTACGGACGCCCGCGTCCAGCGCGGTGGTACGGGCCGTCACCGGGACCCGGCCGGGTGGTAGTGGCCCGGGGTCATCCGGGTGGTCACGCCGAACCGGTTCCAGGCGTTGATCACCGTGATCGCGGCGATCAGCTGGGCCAGCTCCGGCTCCTCGAACAGCTTGGCGGCCCGCTCGTACACCTCGTCCGGCACGAAACCGTCGGTGAGGACCGTGATCGCCTCGGTCAGCTCGATCGCCGCCAGTTCCTTCTCCGTGTAGAAGTGGCGGGACTCCTCCCAGGCGCTGAGCTGGATGATCCGCTCCACGCTCTCCCCGGCCGCGAGGGCGTCCTTGGTGTGCATGTCCAGGCAGAACGCGCAGTGGTTGAGCTGCGACGCGCGGATCTTCACCAGCTCGTACAGGGTGGGGTCGACGCCCTGTTTGGCGGCGGTGTCGAGCCGGATCATCGCCTTGTAGACCTCGGGGGCGTGCTCCGCCAGCTTCAGGCGGGGTGGTACCTCGGGGGCGCAGCGGGGAGGCCCGGTGGGGGGCTTCTGTGTGGTCATGTGCTTGACCCTACGGAGGATCCGGCCCGGGGGTATGGTCCATTTTCATGGAGAATGGCTGGGCCAATTCCGGGGAGTCGCCGGGGGCCGCCGCGCCGGTTCCCGGCGGGCTCGGGATCGATCTGCATGTGGCGCCCTCCGGTGGCGGGCTGCGCCGGGGGCTGACCGACGCCCTGCGCGAGGCCGTGCGCACCGGACGGCTCGCGCCCGGCACCCGGCTGCCGTCCAGTCGTACGCTCGCCGGGGATCTGGGGATCGCCCGCAACACCGTCGCCGACGCGTACGCCGATCTGGTCGCCGAGGGCTGGCTCACCGCGCGACAGGGGTCGGGCACCCGGGTCGCCGAGCGTCCGCCGAGCGCGCCCGCCGTCCGCCGGGCGACCGTCCCGCGTACCCCCGGCCGCCCCGTCCACGACCTGGAGCCCGGCTCCCCCGACCTCGGCTCCTTCCCGCGCGCCGCATGGCTCAAGGCCGCCCGCCGCGCGCTGGCCGCCGCCCCCAACGACGCCTTCGGCTACGGCGACCCGCGCGGCCGTCCCGAACTGCGCACCGCCCTCGCCGGATACCTCGCCCGCGCCCGGGGCGTCCGGGCCGACCCGGGACGGATCGTCATCTGCTCCGGCTTCGCCCACGGCCTCGGCCTGCTGGCGCGGGTGCTGCGCCGGCGCGGGCTGGACGCGCTGGCGGTGGAGGCGTACGGCCTCGACGTGCACTGGAACCTGGTCGAGCGGGCCGGTCTGACGGTCCGCCCGATGCCGTTCGACGGCCTCGGCACGGTCGTCCCCGTCGATGAACTCCCGGTCCCCGGCGCCGTACTGACCACCCCCGCCCACTCCTTCCCGCTCGGACTCGCGCTCCTGCCCGAGCGCCGCGCGGCCTTGGTCGACTGGGCGCGGCGGACCGGCGGGCTGGTCCTGGAGGACGACTACGACGGCGAGTTCCGGTACGACCGGCAGCCGGTCGGTGCGCTACAGGATCTCGGGCCGGACCATGTGGTCTATCTCGGCACCGCCAGCAAGTCCCTCGCCCCCGGGCTGCGGCTGGGCTGGCTGGTGCTGCCGCCGGACCTGGTCACCGAGGTGACGGACACCCTCGGCAGCAGTGCCACCGGGGTCGTCGAACAGCTCACGCTCGCCGAGTTCATCGTCTCCGGGGGCTACGACCGTCATGTGCGCGCCGCCCGGACACGCTACCGGCGGCGCCGGGACGCGCTGGTCGCCGCGCTCGCCGTCCGTGCGCCCGAGGTGACGGTGACCGGGATCGCCGCCGGACTGCACGCCGTACTCCGGCTGCCGCCCGGGACCGAGGAGTCGGTGATCCGCGCCGCCGCGTGGCAGGGGCTGTCGGTGCACGGGCTGTCGCGGTTCCGGCATCCCGACGCGCCCGCTCGTTCGATTGACGCGCTGGTGGTGGGGTACGCGACGCCGCCGGATCATGCGTGGGCGGGGGCGCTGGAGGCGCTGTGCCGGGCGTTGCCTTGAGGGGGTGCCGGGAGAGGAGGGGGTGCCGGGAGAGGAGGCGGGCCTACGCTACGGGGGTGGCGTCGGGGCCGCCCCCACGACTTCGGGCGTCCTCAGGTGTCCCCTCGCCTGTCCTCGGGGGTTCGCAGGCGTATTCGGGCGTCCTCGCCTGTCCTCAGGCGTCTTCGTGTGTCCTTCAGGCCCCCAACACCCCCCGCAACTGATGCAACCCCCACTCCAGATCCTCCTCGCTGATCACCAGCGGCGGCGCGATCCGGATCGTCGACCCATGGGTGTCCTTCACCAGCACCCCCCGATCCATCAGCTTCTGCGACACCTCCCGCCCCGTGCCGTGCTCCGGCGCGATGTCCACGCCCGCCCACAGACCGCGCCCCCGTACCGCCGTGACCTGGCCGCCCTCGGCCAGCGCGGCCAGCTCGCGGTGCAGATAGGTGCCCAGCTCGGCCGCCCGCGCCTGGAACTCCCCCGACCGCAGCATCGCGATCACCTCCAGCGCCACCGCGCACGCCAGCGGATTCCCGCCGAACGTCGATCCGTGCTCCCCGGGCCGGAACACCCCCAGCACGTCGGCGCTCGACACCACCGCCGACACCGGCACGATCCCCCCGCCCAGCGCCTTGCCCAGCACATACATGTCCGGCACCACGCCCTCGTGCTCACACGCGAACGTCTTCCCCGTCCGCCCGAGCCCCGACTGGATCTCGTCCGCGACGAACAGCACCCCCCGTTCCCGCGTCAGCTTCCGCACCGCCGCCAGATACCCCGCGGGCGGCACCAGCACCCCCGCCTCCCCCTGGATCGGCTCCAGCAGCACCGCCACCGAGTTCTCCGTCAGCGCGTTGCGCATCGCCGCCAGATCTCCGTACGGCACGATCTCGAACCCCGGCGTGTACGGCCCGAAGTCCGCCCGCGCCTCCCGGTCCGTCGAGAAGCTGATGATCGTCGTCGTACGCCCATGGAAGTTGTTCGCCGCCACCACGATCTTCGCCATCTCCCACGGCACCCCCTTCACCCGGTACCCCCACTTCCGTGCCGTCTTCACCGCCGTCTCCACCGCCTCCGAGCCGGTGTTCATCGGCAGCACCAGCTCCATTCCGCACAGCTCCGCCAGCTCCCGGCAGAACGCCGCGAACCGGTCGTGATAAAACGCCCGCGAGGTCAGCGTCACCCGCCCCAGCTGCGCCTTCGCCGCCTCGATCAGCCGCCGGTTGCCGTGCCCGAAGTTGAGCGCCGAGTACCCGGCCAGCAGATCCAGATAGCGTCGGCCCTCCACATCCGTCATCCACGCGCCCTCGGCGGTGGCCACCACCACGGGCAGCGGGTGGTAGTTGTGCGCGCTGTGCTCCTCGGCGGCTGCGATGAGGGTTTCCGTGGGTGTGGGTGTGGGTGCGGGTGCGGGGGTGGGGGTGGGGGTCGGTGACGGTGACGGTGACGGTGACGGTGAGGGCGACGGGGATGTCGGGGACATGCGGACCTCCGGAAGACTGACCTCGGCTCCTACCTCGGCTCCTATCGAATCGTCGGCCAGGCCCCACCCCTTTAGAACCGTCCGGCACACCCGCCTCGGAACCGTCCGCCACCCGCCGCGCCCCGCCGTGGGGCGCGCGCCGCCCTCGCCCGCATGGTGGACGTGACGGCCCGCCCGGTCTCCGGCGCCGGTAGGCTGACGGCGAGCCGTGACTGGCGCGCTGGGATGGGACCGACCATCGGGGAGCGGCTCCGGCAGGACCCGCTGTGGTGCACCGCCGCCGCGGACCTGATGAGCGAGTGCCGTGCGCCTGGGCCGAACCGTGAACCGTGACCGCGTCGAGCCACGCCACCCGGAGGCCGAGATGTCCGATCAGCAGCCCCTCTCCACCGAATCCACCGCGTTCCGCGCCGCCCTCGATGTGATCCGTGCCGTCGAGCCCCGGGTCGCCGACGCCATCGGCCAGGAAGTCCACGACCAGCGCGAGATGCTCAAGCTGATCGCCTCCGAGAACTACGCCTCCCCGGCCACCCTCCTCGCCATGGGCAACTGGTTCAGCGACAAGTACGCCGAAGGCACCGTCGGCCGCCGCTTCTACGCCGGCTGCCGCAATGTCGACACCGTCGAGTCCCTCGCCGCCGAACACGCCCGCGAACTCTTCGGCGCCCGCCACGCCTACGTCCAGCCCCACTCCGGCATCGACGCCAACCTCGTCGCCTTCTGGGCCGTACTCGCCGACCGGGTGGAGGCGCCCTTCCTGGAGAAGGCCGGTGCCCGCCAGGTCAACGATCTGACCGAGGCCGACTGGTCCGAACTCCGCCACGCCTTCGGCAACCAGCGCATGCTCGGCATGTCCCTCGACGCAGGCGGTCACCTCACCCACGGCTTCCGCCCGAACATCTCCGGCAAGATGTTCGACCAGCGTTCCTACGGCACCGACCCCACCTCCGGTCTCCTCGACTACGAGGCCCTGCGCGCCTCCGCCCGCGAGTTCAAGCCCCTGATCATCGTCGCCGGTTACTCCGCCTATCCCCGGCTGGTGAACTTCCGCATCATGCGGGAGATCGCCGACGAGGTCGGCGCGACCCTGATGGTCGACATGGCCCACTTCGCGGGCCTGGTCGCCGGCAAGGTCCTCACCGGCGACTTCGACCCGGTCCCGCACGCCCAGATCGTCACCACCACCACCCACAAGTCGCTGCGCGGCCCGCGCGGCGGCATGGTCCTGTGCGACGACTCCCTCAAGGACCAGGTCGACCGCGGCTGCCCGATGGTCCTCGGCGGCCCGCTCCCGCATGTCATGGCCGCCAAGGCCGTCGCCCTCGCCGAGGCCCGTCAGCCCTCCTTCCGTGACTACGCCCAGCGCATCGTCGACAACTCCCGCGCCCTCGCCGAGGGCCTGATGCGCCGCGGCGCCACCCTGGTCACCGGCGGCACCGACAACCACCTCAATCTGATCGACGTCGCCACTTCCTACGGCCTCACCGGCCGCCAGGCGGAAGCGGCCCTTCTCTCCTCCGGGATCGTCACCAACCGCAACGCCATCCCCTCCGACCCCAACGGGGCCTGGTACACCTCCGGCATCCGCGTCGGCACCCCCGCCCTGACCACCCGTGGCCTGGGCACCGCCGAGATGGACGAGGTCGCCGCCCTCATCGACCGGGTCCTGTCCACCACCGAACCCGGCACCACCGGCAAGGGCGCCCCCTCCAAGGCCCAGCACATCCTGGACCCGAAGATCGCCGACGAGATCTCCCGCCGCGCCACCGACCTCGTCGCCGCGTTCCCCCTCTACCCCGAGATCGACCTGGGCTGAGGGCCCGCCCGGTCCGGGCGGTGCGGCCGGTCCGGGCGCCGGGCAGGTGAGGTGGGGGCTCAGGGACCCGTCATAGGTCCCGCAGCTCCTGCCTCGGGCCTTTCTCCGAGCGACGCAGCCGGACCGATTCGATCGCGCCCGGCAGCCGGAGTGCCAGGGGACGCAGGGCCAGCGCCGCTATCGCTCCGGCCGCCAGGCCCGGCAGGGCCCACCACCAGTCCGTGGAGTCGGCCGAGGTCCCTGCGGCTGCCGCCGCCGCTCCGCCCGGGGCGGCGGCCCGCTCCGGGGTCGGCTCGACGGCCGGTTCCTGTGCCGCGCCCGCCTCCAGACCGAAGGCCGGTGGGGCCGGGAAGATTCCGGTGCCGCCGTCGTCGGAGACCTTGCCGAGCACTCCCAGATCCTGGAGCAGGGCCGTCAGGCGCTCGGGGTCGGCGGCGGTGTGCCAATTGCCGTCCCAGGAAGCCAGGTCGACCGAGGTGTGGACCCAGATGTCCTGGGAGCCGGGGATCAGGAACACCCGGTCGAAGCGGTGCGGTGATATGTCGTGTGCCATCCAGGTGACGTTGATCTGCCGGGTGTTGGACTCGTCCACCCCTTTCGGTGACGCGGGCCCGCCCTGGTCCGGTGGGCCCAGAAGGGTCTCCAGCTCTCTGTACCTCCGGTCCGTGTAGTACAGCGCTGTCGCTTCCAGGCTCTGCGGTGAGACCACCAGCACGCTGGTCGGGCCGCCCGCCGAAGCGGTGGGTGCGGCCCACAGCGTCAGGGCGAGGGCCGCCGCCAACGCCATGACCGCCGCCGTCAGTTCACGGATTTTTCCACCTTTTCCACTCCACCAGCTGCGCATGTCCCACCCCGACCGGACCGTAGCCGTGCGGCCCGTCCCCGGGCCGCCTGTCACTTCTGGTACACCGCCCGACCGCTTCGGGTTCCCATCCGCCGCGAGACTTTTCCGTCCGGTTCGGGACGTGGACTTCCCTCATTCCGGCTCGGGGACGCGGACTTCGCTCAGTCCGACTCCGGAAGGGACTTCGCGATCCGTACCGCCCGATCCTTCGACTCCACGCCCTCCAGCCGCAGCGTGATGTAGCGCGTGCCCGCGTCATGGGTCCACAGCAGGGTCGGGCCCGCGACGCGGGTCTCCCGGGCGAAGCGGTCGCCGTCGATGGTCAGCAGCCAGTAGTCCAGGTCGTGCGGGCGGGGGAACCACAAGGCGGAAGCGGTGTTCAGGTCCCCGCCGGTGGGTCTCAGGGAGATCCACTCCAGCTCTTCCGACACGGTTTTCACGAACCCCATGTCCAGCAGGCCGAGATCCTGCTCCAGCCGGATCGTGCCGCCCCCCGGCTCGGTCCAGCACAGGGTGATCAGGGAACGCCGGTCCGGTGCCGGGGTGACCGTCACCCCGTCCGGCTCGCCCAGCGCGTCCGGGACCAGTGGACGCACACCCGCGCGCCGCTCGGCCTCCGCCAGGGACATCGAGGGGCCGCAGCCGGGTACCTCGGCGGACGGCGGCGGGGACGCGGCGGGGTCGTAGCGCACCTCGACCCCGCCGAACTCGAACCAGTCGAGGACCGCCGCCCGCACCGGGGGAGTCAGCGCCAGCACGGTCAGCAGGCCGCAGAGGGTCGCGGTGAGCGAGCGCCAGCGCGTCCGCGTCCAGCGACGGGCCGCGCGCAGCCGGGCGGGCGGCCCCGGTGGCTCGGCGACCGGGACCGCGAGATGCTCGGCGAGTATCTGGCCCAGGACCCGCTCGACCATCGAGTCCGGCAGGTCCGGCCCGGTGGCGTCCAGCGAACGGCCGAGCGAGCGCAGCTCCTCCGGCAGCCGGGGCGGCACGCCGCGCGCCGGGCGATCGGCGGGCCGTCCGGTGCGGTCGTGCGCCCCGCTCCCGCTCCCATGCCTCCCGCCCCTCTCGTGTGCGCTCCCCTGTTTGCTCCCGTTTCCGTGGCGGTCCGGGTGTCCGGGGTCACTCATGCTCTTCACCTCCCTCCTTTCCCCTCTCGGGTCCCTCCCCGGACCCCTCCTCGGGCCGGAAGCCGGGCAGGAGCCGGCTCAGCTTGCGCAGCGCGCGGTTCAGCCGTGATTTCACCGTGCCCCGGGGCCAGCCCAGGGCCTGGGACGTCTCCGCTTCGTCCATCTCCAGCAGATAGCGGTACGTGACGACCAGGCGGTGTTCCTCGGTCAGCTGCTCCAGGGCGGCCAGCAGCGCGTCCCGGCGCTCGCTCTCCAGCATCGCCAGCGCCGGGTCCGCCGACTCGGGTATCAGCGGCTCGGCCTCCGCGAAGGCCGCCTCACGGCCGGCCAGCGTGCGCTGCCGGGCCGCCGTACGCACTGTGTTCCTCGTCTCATTGGCGACGATGGACAGCAGCCAGGGCTTGAACGCCGAGCCGTCCTGGAACCGGCCCAGCGCGCAGTACGCCTTGACGAACGCCTGCTGCACCACGTCCTCCGCATCCGCGCCCGCGCCGAGCGCCGCCGCCGCCCGCAGGGCGATGCCCGTGTGGGCGCGGACCAGCTCCGCGTACGCCTCCGGCTCTCCGGCGCGTACACGGGCGATCACCGCGGCCTCATCGACGATGCGGACCCCCTCCCGCGTCTTCACACTCTTGGTACACCGCCCGACCCCGATCGGTTCCCACTTAGTCGGGAAGCCGGCGGAAAGCCGGTGGGAAGCCGGTGGGAAGCCGGTGGGAGGCCGGTGGGAGGCCCCCCGGAAGCGCCGCCGTCGTGGCGTCGCGGTCCGTTCCTGATCGGTGCCGGGCACCTGAGAGAATGGTGAGCATGGCCTCTGACAGTCCCCGCGTGCTCTCCGGGATCCAGCCCACCGCAGGCTCGTTCCACCTCGGCAACTACCTCGGCGCGGTACGCCAGTGGGTGGCGCTCCAGGAGACCCACGACGCGTTCTACATGGTCGTGGACCTGCACGCGATCACGATCCCGCAGGACCCGAAGGAGCTGCGGGACAACACCCGCCTGGCCGTCGCCCAGCTGCTCGCCGCCGGTCTCGACCCCGAGCGCTGCACGCTCTTCGTCCAGAGCCATGTCCCCGAGCACGCCCAGCTGGCATGGGTCATGAACTGCCTGACCGGTTTCGGCGAAGCGTCCCGGATGACCCAGTTCAAGGACAAGTCCGCCAGGCAGGGCGCCGACCGCGCGTCGGTCGGCCTGTTCACGTACCCGATCCTCCAGGTCGCGGACATCCTGCTGTACCAGGCCAACGAGGTCCCGGTCGGCGAGGACCAGCGCCAGCACATCGAGCTGACCCGTGATCTCGCCGAGCGTTTCAACGGACGTTTCGGCGCGACCTTCACGGTCCCCGAGCCGTACATCCTCAAGGAGACGGCGAAGATCTACGACCTTCAGGACCCGTCGATCAAGATGAGCAAGTCGGCGTCCACGCCGAAGGGCCTGATCAATCTGCTCGACGACCCCAAGGCCACCGCCAAGAAGGTCAAGAGCGCGGTCACCGACACCGACACCGTGATCCGCTACGACGCCGCGAACAAGCCGGGCGTCAGCAATCTCCTCTCCATCTACTCGACCCTCACCGGCACGGGCATCGAGGAACTGGAGAAGAAGTACGACGGCAAGGGCTACGGCGCGCTCAAGACCGACCTCGCCGAGGAGATGGTCGAGTTCGTCACGCCGTTCCGGGAGCGCACCCAGCAGTATCTGGACGACTCCGAGACGCTCGACTCGATCCTGGCCAAGGGCGCCGAGAAGGCCCGCGCGGTGGCCGCCGAGACCCTCGCAAACGCGTACGACCGGGTGGGTTTCCTGCCGGCGAAGCACTGACCGAAGGCCCGGGAGCCGGGTCGTGTGCCCCGTACCACCGCACAGCGCTGCATATCACCATGCCTGCGCCTGCCCAGAGCCCGGCCGTGGTCGTACAGTCGATAGCCGGATGGCCGCGCGAGCGGCCACCCGCGCGCGTAGAGCCCCCGCCGGGCGACCCGCACAGATGTGACCGACACGACGACAGGAGACGACGTGGGGACCGTAACGATCGGTGTGTCGATCGCGGTCCCGGAGCCCCACGGCAGCCTGCTCCAGCAGCGGCGCGCGGGCTTCGGCGACCCCGCGGCGCACGGCATTCCCACCCATGTCACCCTGCTGCCGCCCACCGAGGCGGACGCCGCGCTGCTCCCGGCGATCGAGGCGCATCTGGTCCAGGTGGCCCAGGCCGGGCGCCCCTTTCCGATGCGGCTGTCCGGCACCGGCACCTTCCGACCGCTGTCGCCGGTCGTCTACGTGCAGGTCGTCGAGGGCGCCGAGGTCTGCACGTGGCTCCAGAAGCAGGTCCGTGACGCCTCCGGGCCCGTCGCGCGCGAGCTTCAGTTCCCGTACCACCCGCATGTCACGGTCGCCCACGGCATCGACGAGGCCGCCATGGACCGCGCCTACGAGGAGCTGTCCGGCTACGAGGCCAAGTGGCCCTGCACCGGCTTCGCCCTCTACGAGCAGGGCGCCGACGGCGTGTGGCGCAAGCTCCGCGAGTTCGCCTTCGGCACGCCGGTGGTACCGCCGCAGGCGTCCGCGCCGGCCGAGCAGGGGTCGCTGCCCGCGCACTGACCGCGCGGCGGCCGTCCCCCGTCCCCCGTCCCGCACCCGCCCGTACCCGCCCGTACACGCCCATCCACGGCCTACCGCCCGTCCGGAGCCTGTCGCGGTGCTCCTATGCGGTCCTTTCGGAGACCGTCCTTAGGACGAGGCTTCGGGCCCCGTCCTCGGCGTGTCAGAGCGGGAGTCTCCTGAAGGCCGCCCTCGGCAGGTGCCGCAGCGCCGACATCAGCACGCGCAGCGCGCCCGGCACCCACACGGTCTCCGAGCGGCGGCGCAGGCCCAGTTCGATGGCGGTGGCCACGGCCTCGGGGGTGGTCGCCGGTGGGATCTCCTCCCGCGCGGACGTGGACCTCGTACGGACGAAGCCGGGGCGTACGACCATGACGTGCACGCCGGTGCCGTACAGGGCGTCGCCCAGGCCCTGGGTGAAGACGTCCAGGCCCGCCTTGCTGGAGCCGTAGATGAAGTCCGAGCGGCGGGCGCGTTCCCCGGCGACCGAGGAGAGCACCACGAGGGAGCCGCGGCCCTGGTCCTGGAGCGCGCGGGCGCTGATCAGGCCCGCGGAGACGGCGCCGGTGAAGTTGGTCTGGACGACGCGTACCGCGTCCACGGGTTCGCGTTCGTCACGGGCCTGGTCGCCCAGGACGCCGAAGGCGAGCAGCACCATGTCGACGGTGCCCTCCGCGAAGACCTTGCCGAGCACGTCCTCGTGGGCGCCGGGGTCGAGGGCGTCGAAGGGGACGGTACGGACGTCCGCGCCCAGCGCGCGCAGATCCCGCGCCGCCTCCTCCAGGGCCGGGGACGGGCGTCCGGCGAGCCACACCGTACGCGTGCGGCGGGCGATCAGGCGGCGGGCGGTGGCCAGCGCGATCTCGGAGGTACCGCCGAGGACGAGCAGGGTCCGGGGCAGGTCGGGGGCGTCCTTCATGAGGCTCCGGGGAACGGGGACGAGAGCGGAGTCGGCAGACATGTCGGTGACCGTATCGCCCTATATGACGGAGTTCAGTTGGTCGACGCAGCGAACCGCGACATCCCTCCCCGAAACGGGTGATTAGTGGTATGTCGCTCTATATCGCCGGAGTTTGTGGGTCTTCTTCTCGGCGCGCTCGGACATCGGGCACCCGCAACAGGGGCAGAGTCGGATCATGGACTGGCTGAAAAGGCTCCCGGTCGTCGGGCCGCTCGTCGCGCGTCTGATGACCACGCACGCGTGGTCGTCGTACGAACGCCTGGACCGTGTGAAGTGGACGCGCCTGGCCGCCGCGATGACGTTCATCAGCTTCATCGCGCTGTTCCCGCTGCTGACCGTGGTCGCCGCGGTGGCCGCCCTGGCGCTCAGCACCGGCCAGCGCGCCGAGCTGGAGGAGAAGATCGCCGACCAGGTGCCCGGCATCTCCGACCAGCTCGACATCGGCGGCCTGGTCGACAACGCCGGAACCGTCGGGCTCATCGCCGGTGCCGTGCTGCTGTTCACCGGCATCGGCTGGGTCAGCTCGGTGCGCGGCTGTCTGCGCGCGGTGTGGGAGCTGCCGGACCCCGAGGAGAACCCCTTCCTGCGCAAGGCCAAGGACGCGGGCGTACTGTTCGGCCTCGGCGGCGCGCTGCTGGTCACCCTCGCCGCCTCGACCGTCGCCTCCGCGCTGGTCGACTGGATCGTCCGGCACCTCGGCATCGAGGAGGGCGGCTGGGGCAGCGTGCTGCTGCGGACCGCCGCGTTCGCCGTCGCCGTCCTCACGGATTTCCTCATCCTCCTGTACGTCCTCACCCTGCTGCCCGGAGTGGAACCCCGGCGCCGCCGCCTGATCGAGGCCGCGCTGATCGGCGCGGTCGGCTTTGAACTCCTGAAGCTGCTGCTCAGCGGCTATATCCAGGGCGTGGCCGCCAAGAGCATGTACGGCGCGTTCGGCGTCCCTGTCGCCCTGCTCCTGTGGATCAACTTCACCGCGAAACTGATCCTCTTCTGCGCCGCGTGGACGGCGACGCGCAATGGGGAGGCGGAGGCAGTGGAGGGAGCTGAGGGGGCGGAGGGGGCTGAGGCGGAGACGGATGAGGCGCAGGAGGTGGATGGGCCGGGGGAGTCAGGGGAGTCGGGGACGCGGGTGAGGCCCGGAGGCGCGGCGGGGGCGGGCGGGCCGGTGCGGGGCGAGCCGTCAGAGGGGGCGGAGAGGGCGGAGGGGCCTGCCGGGCCGGGGGATCGGGCGGAGCCGGAGGGGCAGAGGGAGCCGGAGGGGCTGGAGAGGCAGGAGGGGCGAGGGTCGGAAGGGGCGGGCGGGGCCAAGGGGGAGTAGCGGCCCGGTCTGCCCTGCCGGAACCGGGAGTGCCCAGCGCCGGGGGTCACCTTCGGCGGCGTACCGGCCGCACCCGACCCGGCCGCACCCGACCCGGCCGCACCCGACCCGGCCGCCCCCGATCCCCCCGATCCCACCCGGCGTCACTTCCGGCGGCGTACCAGGTCCGGGAGGGGCCAGCGGCGGTTGACCAGGAAGGCCGCGGAGGCCAGGAGGAGCAGCACCGCGCCGGTGATGCCCAGGGCGACTCCGATGCCGTCGGAGGCGTTCTGCGCCACGTCGGCGGCCATCGGGTCGCCCGACGCGTTTCCGGCGCCCCCGGCCTCGCCCCCGGTGTCGGAGGCGGTGGCGCCCGGCTGGGGCTCCGCGCCCTTCGGGGCGACGAGTTCGCCGACCGGCTCGACCTTGCCCGCCGCCTCGAAGCCCCAGTCGAACAGCTGCGCGGTCTCCTTGTAGACCTGGTTGGTCTCGTCCTTCTCGGGGTTCATGACGGTCACCAGCAGCACCCGGCCGTCGCGCTCGGCGACTCCGGTGAAGGTGGCGCCCGCGTTCGTCGTGTTGCCGTTCTTGACGCCCGCTATGCCGTCGTACTGAGGCAGGCCGTAGTCGCCGGTCAGCAGGCGGTTGGTGTTCTGGATCTCGAAGGACTCCCGGGTCGTCTTGCCCTTGTCGTCCTTCTTCGTCTCGCCGGGGAACTGGGCGGTCGCCGTCGAGGAGTACTCGCGGAAGTCCTTCTTCTGCAACCCGGAACGGGCGAACAGGGTGAGGTCGTACGCGGAGGAGACCTGGCCGGGGGCGTCGTAGCCGTCCGGGCTGACCACGTTGGTGTCGAGCGCCTGGAGTTCCTCGGCGTGGTCGTTCATCTCCTGGACGGTGTTCTCCACACCGTCGTTCATCGCGGACAGCACATGCACCGCGTCGTTGCCGGAGCGCAGGAAGACGCCGAGCCACAGATCGTGGACGGTGTAGGTCTCGTCCTCCTTGATGCCGACCATGCTGGAGCCCACCCCGACGCCCGCCAGATCCGACGGGACGACCTTGTGCTCCTGGTCCTTGGGGAACTGCGGCAGCAGGGTGTCCGCGAACAGCATCTTCAGGGTGCTCGCCGGGGCCAGCCGCCAGTGCGCGTTGTGCGCCGCGAGCACCTCGCCGGACTCGGCGTCCGCCACGATCCACGACCGCGCGGTGACGTCCTTGGGGATCACCGGGACACCGGGCGCCAGCTCGACCTGGGTACCGGACTGCCCTAGCCGCTCACCGCCGACCGTCGACATGTCCGCCGGAGGGGTCGCGGAGGGAGTCGTCGACGGGGTGCCCGAAGAAGTCGTCGAGGGGGTGGCCGACGGGGTCGTCGACGGACTGTTCGATGGGTCCGGTGCCGCGAACGCCACGGGCGCGGTCAGCGAAATCGTCAAAAATGCGGCAGAAGTGACCAACAGGCTGCGCCTGACGGTCTGCTGGGGAGCGGACACGACCGAGAACGTACATGCGCGACCTGTGGACCTCCCACCCCCCTCCCGACCCCGGGCATGGATTCGGACACCCGGCGGTGATACTGAAGGTATGACACTGAGCCGCCCCGTCTCCTGGTTCCTGCTCGCGTTCGGGGTGTGGAGCTGGATCATCTGGGTCACTTTCGTCAAGAACCTGATCAACGACGGCAGCGGGCTCGCGTTCGACGACGGCCGGCCCACGGCGTACTTCTGGGTACACCTGACCCTGGCGATCGTCTCCTTCGTATTGGGGACGGTCGTCGGTGGCATCGGGTTGCGTGGAGTGCGGGCACTGCGTCGCACGTCATAGGGCACGCCTCGTAAGAGGGCCCCAAGAGGGCCCCTGGGAAGCCCCCAAGGGCACTTCCCAAGAAAACCGCCCCGGCAAGAACCGCCTCACGGCAACGGCACAAGAACCGCCCTACCGAAGCGCCTCCCCGGAAGCGCCGCACAGCAAGGGACAACAACAGCGTGGTCTTCGTCTTCATGCTCGCCGTCGTGGGCATCCTGGTGGCGGCGAACTGGTATCTGTGGCGCCGCCTGTTCCGCGACACGACGAGCGGCCCCGGCTGGGTGCGCCGGGGCGGCGTCTTACTGATAGCGGGCGGCTGGGCCGTGGCCATCGGCGCCCTGGTCGCCGAGCGCACCGGTGCCCCGTTCGTGGCCCAGCAGCTCCTGGCCTGGCCGGGCTTCCTGTGGCTCCCGCTGTCGCTCTATCTGCTGCTCGCCCTCCTGCTGGGCGAGGCCGTACGGCCGCTGCTGCGCCGGTATCTGGAGCGGCGCAAGCCCGCAGTGCCCGCCGCCGTGCGCGAGAGCCGGCCGGTGCCCGCCTCGGCGACGCCCGCCGAGCGGCCCGCCGGGACACCCCCCGCGCCCCCCACCCCCACGGACGACACGCCGGACCACCCCGGCGACACGCCACGACACCCCGCCGACACGCCGCGACACACCGACGACACGCCGTCCCAGCGGCTCGTGGCCGCCCCCTCACGGCGCCTGTTCGTCTCCCGCGTGGTGGCCGGTGCCGCCGCCGCGGCGGCCGTCGGGACCGTCGGTTACGGCACGTTCAGCGTCCTGAACGGCCCCAGCGTCAAGCGGGTCACCGTCCCGCTGGCCAAGCTCCCGCGCGCGGCGCACGGCTTCCGGATCGCGGTCGTCAGCGACATCCACCTGAGCCCGGTGCTGGGCCGGGGCTTCGCCCAGAAGGTCGTGGACACGATCAACTCCACCCAGCCCGACCTGATCGCGGTGGTCGGTGACCTGGTCGACGGCAGCGTCAAGGACCTCGGCCCGGCCGCCGCCCCGCTCGCCGGGCTCAGGGCCCGGCACGGCACGCACTTCGTCACCGGCAACCACGAGTACTTCTCCGGCGCGGAGCAGTGGGTCGAGGAGGTACGCCGGCTGGGCATGAACCCGCTGGAGAACGCCCGTACCGAACTGCCCCACTTCGACCTCGCGGGCGTCAATGACGTGGCCGGGGAGAGCGAGGGCCAGGGACCGGACTTCGCACAGGCCCTCGGCGACCGCGACCGGAACCGCGCGTGTGTGCTGCTCGCACATCAGCCGGTGCAGATCCATGATGCCGTCGACCATGGCGTCGACCTCCAGCTCTCCGGCCACACCCACGGCGGCCAGCTCTGGCCCGGCAACTACCTCGCCGAGCTGGCGAACCCGACCGTGGCGGGCCTGGAGCAGTACGGCGACACGCAGTTGTACGTGACCCGGGGCGCGGGCGCCTGGGGCCCGCCGACCCGCGTCGGCGCCGAGTCGGACATCACGGTGATCGAGCTGGCATCCCGGCAGGCCTGAAGCCGGGAGCACCATCGGCAGGAGTGGCCGAAACACGCCGGTAACCCGCCCTTCTTCAACTTTCTGCCATGCACAGGAAAAGGCCCTTCCCCCGCCGGAAACCGCTGTGATTGGGTGGCCGAGCCACCGGGTGAGGTGGCTTCGCTGGGGCCTGGGGAGGGCTGGCGGTGCGATCCGTCCGGATGCGGATACTCGCGGGGGTACTGGTGCTGGCGGCGGCCGGAGCGGCGGCCTGGCAACTGGTGCCGTCGGGGGCGGACCACGGCGAGGCGATCACCGTCGGCACCACCGACGCGGTCACCTCGCTCGACCCGGCGGGGGCCTACGACGCCGGGTCCTGGGCGTTGTTCAGCAATCTCTTCCAGTCACTGCTGACCTTCGACCCCGGCGGCACCGCGCCCGTGCCCGACGCGGCGAAGAGCTGCGCCTTCACCGACTCCGGCCTGCGCACGTACCGCTGTGAGCTGCGTTCGGGCCTGACCTTCCCGAGCGGCCGGGAGATGACGGCCGACGATGTGAAGTTCTCCGTCGAGCGGGTGCTGAGGATCAACTCCGACCTCGGCCCCGCCTCCCTCCTCGACACCCTGGAGACGGTCAGCGCGCGCGGGAACACGGTCACCTTCGGCCTCTCCGCGTCCGACGCCACCTTCCCGTACCGGCTGGCCACCGGCGCGGGCGCCATCGTCGACTCCACCACGTACCCGGCGAACGCCCTGCGCACCGAACCCGGCGCCGACGGCACCGGGCCCTATCGACTGTCGTCGTACACGAAGGACAAGAGCGCGCTCCTCACGCCGAACACCGGCTACCGGGGCGCGGTGGACGGCTCCGGCCGCCCCATCGAGCTGCGCTACTACACCGACTCCGCCGCCCTGGACCGCGCCTACCAGGCCGGGCAGGTCCAGGTCGCCACCCGCCAACTGCCTCCGGAGACCCTCGCCGGGCTCTCCGCCAGCGATCCCGACCAGCGGGTCTCCGAGGCGGACAGCTCCGAGACCCGCAATCTGTACCTCAACACCCGCGAGGACGCGCCGCTGGGCGATGTGCGGGTGCGGCAGGCGCTCGCCTGGCTGGTCGACCGGGAGAAGCTGGCGGCCGACGTGTACCGGGGCACGGTCGACGCGCTGTACTCGCTGATCCCGGCCGGGATCACCGGCCACACCACGTCGTTCTTCGACCAGTACCCCGCCCAGGACGCCGACAAGGCCCGGGAACTGCTCACCGAGGCGGGCGTCTCCCTCCCCGTCCGCTTCACCCTCTCCTACGGCCAGGGCCGCGGCGCCGCCGCCGAGGAGGCCGCCGAGCTGAAACGGCAGCTGGAGGCCGACGGGCTCTTCCAGGTTACGGTCAAGGGGTACGAGTGGACCGAGTTCCAGGAGCGCTGGGCGGCCGGTGAACTCGACGCGTACGCCGTCGGCTGGGTGGCCGACTATCCCGACCCGGACACCTTCGGCGCCCCGCTCGTCGGCACGGGCTCCACGATGAACACCGGCTACAGCAGCGCGACCGTGGACCGGCTGATCAAGGAGGGCCAGCAGTACGCCGACCGGGGCCGCGCCGCCGACGAGTTCAGCGACATCCAGGACACCGTCGCCCGTGACGTACCGGTGATCCCGCTGTGGCAGCGCAAGGAGTACGTGGTGACCGACGAGGCCGTGGCCGGTGGCCAGGACCTCATGGACGGCACCGGGGTGTTCCGGCTGTGGCGGCTGGACTGGATCTGAGCCAGCCGGGGCCGAGCCGCCCCGGTGTTCGACGTGGTGATGCTGGAGGAGGAGGCGGACGTGGTCAACTGGCGCGGGATTGACCTTCCTTGATGATGTTCTCGACGTCGATGGTGACCTCGGCGCCTACCGTGTCGGGCAGCGTGACGGTCTCACCAGGAGCGTGAATGCGGTGGCTCGTGTACTCGCCCCCGGTAGGTTCGGTGAGGACGTGCAACCGCTGATGCTTGCGGTCGACGATGAGGTACACGGGGACGTTCGCCTCGGCGTAGGCGCCTACCTTGGTCCTCAGGTCGTCCTTCCAGTTCTTGGAGGTCACCTCCAGGACGAGACGGAAGCAGACCGGGTCGTACGCGTTGTTCTCGATGAGGTGGTGGTCCACGTCGGCGTCCACCACCGAGAGGTCGGGAATGGCGTAGTCCTCGACCCCGGTGGGCAGCCAGATGGCCACGTTCTGAAGGACCTCGGTCTCGCCGCCGTCCAGCCCGGCAGCCATGAAGGGGCTCATCAGCTTCGTTAGGGCGCGGGCGTGGGGGGCATCCGGAGAAGGGGTCACGAGGAGGTGGCCTCCGATGATCTCGACGCGGTAGCCCGGATGGCGCTCCATGATCTCGTCGGCGATCGCGGTGAGGGAGAACCGCTCGTCGTTGAAGAACTGCTCGACGGATGCTGCGGACATCGCGTGCCTCCTGTGGGCTGGTATCGAGAGCATCATCGTAGGCAGGCCGCAAGCCCTCTGTCCCGTTCCGGGCCGTTCACCCGAACGGGGTTCACCCCGTCTTCGTCATCCCCGGCAAGAAGTCCGTGAACAGCTCATGCACCTCTCTGACCAGCGGGCGCAGCACCCGGAAGCGGGCCAGCGAGACACCGCGCGCGGTGAGCCGGGCGCCGCGCGCGGCGAGGCGGTAGCTGCGCTCGCGGCCGGGGGTGCGGTCGAAGATCCAGTACAGGCACAGGCCCATCTGAGCGAGCCACATCAGCTCGGGAAGGGCGTCGCGCAGTTCCTCGGGGACCTTGGTGGCCGACCCGGCGAGCACCTCGCGATGCACGCTGATCGCCTCCTCGCGCGCGTGCTCGCTCTCCGGGGAGAACGGGCTGAGCGGGCTGTCGGGGTCGGCGGCGTTCCTGAAGAACTGCACCGCGAACTCGTGGTACGGCGTGGCGACGTCCAGCCACGCCGTGAGCACCCCCGCGAGCCGCGCCTCCAGGGCGGTCTCCCGGTCCAGGGCCTCCCGCGCGGCATGCTGGTGCTCGGCGGCGAGCCGGTCGTAGAAGCCCTGGATCAGGTGTTCCTTGCCGTCGAAGTAGTAGTAGGCGTTTCCGACGGAGACGCCGGCCTCCTGGGCGATGGCCCGCATCGTCGTCCGGTCGTAGCCCCGCTCCTGGAACAGCCGCATGGCCGTCTCCAGGATCAGCGCCCGGGTCTGCCGGGACTTGCTGGGGGCGCCGCCCTCGCCGGGGCGTTCGTCGCCTTCGTCGCCTTCGTTCTTCGCGGGCATGGGGAGTGAGCCTAACGACCGCCGCGCGCCCGGCAGCGGGCGGCCGTCACCGGCACGGTCCGTTCCCCGAGGGCTCAGGACGCCGCCGAGTGCGCCGACACCGTACGCCCCAGCTCAGGCCGCTTGGAGTAGTCGGTGAAGCCGAGCACGTTCCCCCACGGGTCGGCGATCTCGACCGTCCAGCCGGTGGCCACCGGGAACGGCGGGTCCAGCGGGGCGATGCCCGCCCCCGCGAGCCGGTCGGCGGCGGCGCGGGCGTCCGGCACCTCCAGCCACACCCGCGCCGACGGCCACGGGGGTGGCCGGTGCCCCACCCCCTCCTCGTGCCGCAGCAGGATGCCGGGCGCCTCGGCGCCGACCTTCAGCAGCGCGATCCCGGCCTCGTCGAAGCGGAACCCGACCGTGAACCCGGCGCGTTCGTAGTAGGCCACCGCCTCGCCGAGGTCCCCGACGGGGAGCAGGACGTTGTCGAAGCCGAGCAGTTCGTACGACTGGTTGTCTGACATACCGTCAGAGTAGGTGGATGATCGGCCGCAGCCCGGCATTGTCAGTGGTGGCCCGTACTGTCGTCGGCATGGGAATGGTGACGTTCGTCGACGAGACGACGACAGGGGACCGCTCGGCGTCCTGGGGACTGGAGATCGCCGAGGAGCGGCTCACGGTGCGTGAGCTGATCCGGCGCCGGGTGTTCCAGGAAGTGGCCGAGTTCAACGCGCGGACACCCGGTGTGTTCCGGGGCCTGGTGCAGCCCACGGACACCGAGCGGGTGATCAACGGCTACGCGCTGCGCACACCCCGCCGGATAGACCCCGAGACCCAGTCGGAGCTGGCGCTGACGGCGTTCGCGGGCAACGGGTTCCTGGTGCTGGTGGGGGACCGCCAGGTCACCGACCCCGACGAGGAGATCGACCTGGCGCTCGGCACCGAGGTCACGTTCCTGAAGCTCGTCGCCCTGGTGGGTGGCTGATGGCCGGCACACCCGAGCGGTACGCCGACGAGGCCGCCCCCAGCCTGAAGCTGATCGCCGACGGGCAGCTCGACGGGCTGGTGCCCGAGCTGCTCGCCCTCGCCGAGGTGATCGCGGACGACTGGAGGACGGCCCGTCAGGTCATCGACGCCGTCCGCTGGACCGACCGGTCCTTCCGGGGCGGACTCGTGCGCCGCCTCGCCGCCCGCTACCAGGAGGCGGAGCGGGGTTCGTCCGACCCGCGCCGCATCGCGATCCTGTTCGCCCACCTCGACATCACGGACCTGGTGAGCGAGTCGTCCCGGGACACCCGCGAGGCCCTCATGACGCTGGCCGCCGTGCAGGAGATGAGCTACGAGACGGCCGGTCTGATCCGGCTCGCCGAGGCCGAGCTGGACGAGGGACACGCGCTGCCGGGCCTGTTCGTCGCCCTGATCCGCCGCTCACAGCTGACGATGTGGTACGGCGGCAAGGACCTGAGCCCCCTGGTGGAGCGCATCGCCCCGACCGCCCCGGTGCTCAACCCCGGCGAGGCATGGGCGGACCGGGCTCTCGCCGACCTGGAGGCACTCACAGCGACGGACAAGACAGACAAAGCAGATAAGGCGGACAAGGGCGAGGACTGGCGGCGGCTGCTCGCCCACGCCATCACCGCGAACTCCGCCCGCCCGTCCACCAAGTGGGAGCGCGCGGGGCGGACACTGATCGACGCCGTGGGCGCGGACGAGGCCCGCGCACGGCTGCTGGACTGGCTGTCCCTGGTGGGCCGTCCCCGCACGGCCCCACTGCAACCGGGGCAGTACGGAAACGACCCCGCCGCCACCTTCGACCCGTACAACGCGACCGGGCTGCGGGGGCTGATCTGGCTGGTGTCGTTCCTGCCGACCGAGGGCGCAGCCGACGCCACCGATACCTCCCACGCCCCCCTCACCGCCCGCACCCTGGGCGCCCTCGTGGACACCTCCCTCCGCCGTGTCCCCGGCGTCGGTCCCGTCAACCCCAAGGTCGCCAACGCCGCCGTCAACGCCCTCGCGCGGATCGAGCACGAGGCCGCTCTCGCCGAGCTGGCCCGCCTCGCCACCCGCGTCACCTACAAGGGCACCCTCAAGCTGGTGGACGCCGCGCTGGACACCCGCGCACAGGCACTCGGTCTCAGCCGCGAGGAGATCGAGGAACTCGCCGTCCCGGCCTACGGCCTGACCGAGGTCGGCCGCGCCGAACACCGGCTGGGCGAGGCCACCGCCGTCCTGGAAGTGCACGGCGCCAAGGCCACCCTGACCTGGTCCAACGCATCCGGGAAAACCGTCAAGGGCATCCCCGCCGCCGTCCGCCGCGACCACGCCGACGAGCTGAAGGAGCTGAAGGCGGCGGTCAAGGACATCGACAAGATGCTCTCGGCGCAGAGCGAGCGCCTGGACCGCCAGTTCCTGGCCCGCCGCAGCTGGCCGTACGCCGCCTGGCGCGAGCGCTACCTGGACCACCCCCTCGTCGGCACCCTGGCCCGGCGCCTGCTCTGGACCATCGACGGGAACACGACCGTCGGATTCGCCGACGGCGAGCTGCGCACCCTCGCCGACACCCCGGTGACCGAGGGCCGCGAGGTGACCGTATGGCACCCGGTCGACCATGAACCGGCGCGGATCGTCGCCTGGCGCGACTGGCTGGAGCGGCACGGCATCACCCAGCCGTTCAAGCAGGCCCACCGCGAGGTCTACCTCCTCACCGACGCCGAGCGCGCCACCGGCACCTACTCCAACCGGTTCGCCGCGCACATCCTGCGCCAGCACCAGTTCCACTCCCTGGCCGCCGTCCGGGGCTGGCGCAACAAACTGCGGCTGTGCGTCGACGACCAGGCCCCGCCCGCCGTCCGGGAGCTGCCGGAATGGGGACTGCGCGCGGAGTACTGGATCGAGGGCGACGGCCGGGAGTACGGCATCGACACCACCGAGTCCGGCAGCTTCCTGCGGTTGCGCACCGACCAGGTCCGCTTCTACCCGATCGACGCGCCGGGGAACTGGGCGCACTGCTGCGGCGGCGAGTACGGGATGTGGCTGGGCGACGGAGCCGATCCCGTCGAGGCCCTGCCCCTGTCCGGGATCCCGCCCCTGGTGCTGTCGGAAGTCCTGCGGGACGTCGACCTGTTCGTCGGCGTCGCCAGCGTCGGCAATGACCCGACCTGGCAGGACGGCGGACCCGAGGGCCGCTACCGCGAGTACTGGACGTCGTACGGCTTCGGTGAACTCAATCAGACCGCGCAGACCCGCCGGGTCCTCCTGGAGCGGCTGATACCCCGCCTCGCGATAGCCGGCCGCTGCCGGCTGGAGGGCCGCTTCCTGTATGTCGAGGGCGAGCGCCACACGTACAAGATCCACCTCGGCTCGGGCAACATCCTGATTTCACCGCACGACCGGTACCTGTGCATCGTCCCGAAGTCCGGTGGCGGCACCGCCGGGGCGCAGGCCGGCTATCTGCCGTACGAGGGCGACCGGATGCTCGCGGTGATCCTCAGCAAGGCGATGATGCTGGCGGCGGACACGGAGATCACCGACCCGACGATCCTGAGCCAGCTGTAGCGGCGGCGGACATGCCGAAGGGTCCTGCTCCCCCAGGACAGCGGGGGAGCAGGACCCTCAGGACGGCGGGGAACAGGCCCCTCGGAAAAAGGCCGGTACGACGGTCAGAACCGCCGGGTGATCAGCGCCTTCTTCACCTCGGCGATCGCCTTCGTCACCTCGATGCCGCGCGGGCAGGCGTCCGTGCAGTTGAAGGTGGTGCGGCAGCGCCACACGCCGTCGCGGTCGTTGAGGATCTCCAGGCGCTGCTCGCCCGCCTCGTCACGCGAGTCGAAGATGAAGCGGTGGGCGTTGACGATGGCGGCCGGACCGAAGTACTGGCCGTCGTTCCAGAACACCGGGCACGAGGAGGTGCAGGCCGCGCACAGGATGCACTTCGTGGTGTCGTCGAACCGCTCGCGGTCCGCGGCCGACTGGTAGCGCTCGCGGGTCGGCTCGTTGGTGTCCTTGGTGATCAGGAACGGCATCACGTCCCGGTACGCCTGGAAGAACGGCTCCATGTCCACGACCAGGTCCTTCAGGACCGTCAGGCCCTTGATGGGCTCGACCGTGATGGGCTTGTCCGGGCTGAGGTCCTTGATCAGCGTCTTGCAGGCCAGCCGGTTCTTCCCGTTGATCCGCATGGCGTCCGAGCCGCAGATGCCGTGCGCGCAGGAGCGGCGGAAGGTCAGCGTGCCGTCGATGTCCCACTTGATCTTGTGCAGACCGTCGAGGACGCGTTCCTTGGGGTCGATCTCCAGCTGGAAGTCTTCCCAGGTCGCCTCGGCCGAGATCTCGGGGTTGAACCGGCGGACACGGAAGGTGACCGTGATGTACGGCGACGCCGCGGCCTCCGCCTCCACCTTGTCCAGAACGGGGGTTGCCATCAGTACTTACGCTCCATCGGCTGGTAGCGGGTCTGGACGACCGGCTTGTAATCGAGACGGATCGACTCGGTTCCGTCGGCGCCCACCTCGCGGTACGCCATGGTGTGGCGCATGAAGTTGATGTCGTCGCGGTTGGGGTAGTCCTCGCGGTAGTGACCGCCGCGCGACTCCTTGCGGGCCAGCGCGGAGACCGCCATGACCTCGGCCAGATCCAGCAGGTTGCCCAGCTCGATGGCCTCCAGCAGGTCCGTGTTGAACCGCTTGCCCTTGTCCTGGATCGAGACATTGCGGTAGCGCTCGCGCAGCTCCGCGATCTTCTCGACGGCCGTCTTGATGGTCTGCTCGGTGCGGAACACCATGACGTTGGCGTCCATGGTCTCCTGTAGCTCACGGCGCAGTTCCGCGACCCGCTCGGTGCCGGTGGAGGTGCGCAGCCGCTCGATCTGCGCGACGACCTGCGACTCCGGGTTCTCCGGCAGCTCCACGTAGTCGGCCCGCCGGCTGTACTCCGCCGCCGCGATCCCGGCCCGGCGCCCGAACACGTTGATGTCGAGCAGGGAGTTGGTGCCCAGCCGGTTGGCGCCGTGCACCGACACACAGGCGACCTCGCCGGCCGCGTACAGACCCGGGACGACGGTGGTGTTGTCGGACAGCACCTCGCCCTCGACATTGGTCGGGATGCCGCCCATCGCGTAGTGCGCGGTGGGCTGGATCGGGATCGGGTCGGTGTACGGCTCGATGCCCAGGTAGGTGCGCGCGAACTCGGTGATGTCGGGCAGCTTGGCGTCCAGCTGCTCCGGCGGCAGGTGCGTGAGGTCGAGGTAGACGTGGTCGCCCTCGGGACCGCAGCCGCGTCCCTCGCGGATCTCCGTGTAGATGGACCGCGAGACGACGTCACGGGACGCCAGGTCCTTCATGACCGGCGCGTACTTCTCCATGAAGCGCTCGCCGTCCTTGTTGCGCAGGATGCCGCCCTCACCGCGGGCGCCCTCCGTCAGCAGGATGCCCATGCGCCAGATGCCGGTCGGGTGGAACTGGAAGAACTCCATGTCCTCCAGCGGCAGCCCGCGCCGGTACACGGCCGCCTGGCCGTCACCGGTCAGCGTGTGCGCGTTCGACGTCACCTTGAAGAACTTGCCGCAGCCGCCGGACGCGTAGATCACGGCCTTCGCCTGGAAGACATGGATCTCGCCGGTGGCGAGTTCGTAGGCCACCACGCCCGCCGACCGCTGCACGCCGTCGACCTCGGTGATCAGCTGGTCCAGGACGTAGAACTCGTTGTAGAACTCCACGCCCTCCTTCACGCAGTTCTGGTACAGCGTCTGGAGGATCATGTGGCCGGTGCGGTCGGCCGCGTAGCAGGAGCGGCGGACCGGCGCCTCGCCGTGGTTGCGGGAGTGCCCGCCGAAGCGGCGCTGGTCGATGGTGCCGTTCGGGGTGCGGTTGAACGGCAGGCCCATCTTCTCCAGGTCGAGGACCGAGTCGATGGCCTCCTTCGCCAGGATCTCGGCGGCGTCCTGGTCGACCAGGTAGTCACCGCCCTTGACCGTGTCGAAGGTGTGCCACTCCCAGTTGTCCTCCTCCACATTGGCCAGCGCGGCGGCCATGCCGCCCTGCGCGGCGCCCGTGTGGGAGCGGGTGGGGTAGAGCTTGGTCAGCACGGCGGTGCGGCTGCGCTTCGTCGACTCGATGGCGGCGCGCATGCCCGCGCCACCGGCGCCGACGATGACGGTGTCGTACTTGTGGATCTTCATGAGTCTCGTAACCCCGTGCCTAGCGGATGTTCGGGTCGAAGGTGAAGATCACCAGCGTGCCCAGCAGGATGGTGAACACCGTGGCGGTGTACAGCAGGCCCTTGAGCCACAGCCGTGTGCCGGCGCGCTCCGCGTAGTCGTTGATGATCACGCGCAGACCGTTGGTGCCGTGCAGCATCGCGAGCCACAGCATCAGCAGGTCCCAGACCTGCCAGAACGGGGAGGCCCAGCGGCCCGCCACGAAGGCGAAGCCGATCTTGGAGACACCGCCGTCCAGCACCAGCTGGATCAGCAGATGGCCGATGACCAGGACGACCAGCACGACACCGGACAGCCGCATGAAGAGCCAGGCGGCCATCTCGAAGTTGCCGCGCGTGGAACGCGGGGTCTTCTTGGTGCGCTGCCGCGGCGGCTCGATGAGCGGCGCGGGGTTGTCGACCGTGTAGACGGGCGCGCTCTCGACGGGACCGATCCCGGAGGCGAGGTTCTCAGTCGTGGACATGCGCGTCAGCTCCCGAACACTTCACGAGCGGCGTGGCCGAGGACGGGGTAGATCGCCCCGAGCATCAGCACCACCCAGATGCCCATGACCGTCCAGAGCATCTGCTTCTGATAGCGCGCGCCCTGGGACCAGAAGTCGACGGCGATGACACGCAGGCCGTTGAGCGCGTGGAAGAGGATGGCGGCGACGAGGCCGTACTCCAGCACGGCGACGATCGGCGTCTTGTACGTGGCCACGACCTCGTCGTAGGCCTCGGGGGAGACACGTACGAGAGCGGTGTCCAGCACGTGTACGAACAGGAAGAAGAAGATGAGGACGCCGGTGACTCGATGAGCCACCCATGACCACATTCCTTCCCGGCCGCGGTACAGCGTTCCAGCCGGCACGGAAGTTCCTCCGGGAGCGGGGGTTGGAGCCGCGCCGGCTTGTGCTGTCGGTCGGGCCCGGCCGGGTACGGTCCACCGGCCCCCCGCATGGTATCCACGGTTGCGCTTGCCGCTTAGCGGGGGTGTGGCTGTGTGATCAAAGTGGCACGCGGATGGGGGATTCGCGGCTAATGGGGTGGAATGGGTTGTTGTAGGCCGTCTGAGGGTTCGTCGTGGCTGGTCGCGCCCGCGCGGCGGCAGCCGCAGATCGACTACAGCCCCGCGTCCCTGAGCGCGCTGCCCCTGAGCGCGCTGCTCCTGAGGGCGGTTGCCAGTCGCCCTTTCGCCAGGCGCCGCAGTTCCTCCGCCGTCATCACCCGCTCGTCCTCCTTATCGTTCGTCAAACGTGATCGGAGGGCGGTGAGGGTGTGGTTCAGGGACTCGTTCGGGGGGACTTCGTCCAGGCATATGACGAACACATGGCCGAAGCGGGATTCGTACACGGTGTGGGCCGCGTCCAGGGCGGTGTGGGCCGCGGAGTAGGTGTCGTCCGGCAGGGGCGGGAGGGACTCGCCTGCCAGGGCCTCCGCCAGTTCGGGCCAGGTCAGGTCGTAGGCGGCCTCGTCCGACGCGGCGAGCAGGGAGTCCAGGTCGGGGTAGGGGCGGTGGGCGGCGATCCGCTCGGCCCAGCGCGGGCTGCGCAGACAGGTCAGCAGGGTGCGGCGCGCTTCGGGGGCCGGTGCGGTGTTGAAGCGCTGGAGCGCGGTCGGCGTGTCGGGCGTGGCCGGCGCGGAGCGGGTCTGCTCGGGAAGGAGGCGTGTCACGTCGTAAGTCGGCAGAGGGATGGGCGGGGATGGGGGGAAGAAGGGTGGAGATGGGTGGAGATGGGCGGGCTGGGCGGGTGAAAGAGGTGCCGTCACGGTATCCAGAGTGGTCATTGCGCGTCCGACGGTTATCCGAATTTCACTCGGACGGAAGAGTTTGAGGGCGTACGGGGGACCGGTCGGCATTACGTTGACGAGGTGGGCGAGCACCAGCGCCGGGAACCGGCGCAGACGGACCGGATCGTGCGGCGCAGGGCGCTGCTGATCGCGACCGCCGTGGTCGTGCTCGGCGTCGGCGTCGGACTGTGGGCCACCGGGGGCGACGACAACCCGGTCGGTACGGGCGCGTCCGCCCAGGTCACCCCCAGCGCGGAGCCCAGCCCCAGCCCCACCCCGTCCCGCACCTACGCGTTGTCCCAGGCGCCGCGGACCATACCCGCCGTGCGCTCCCACACCGCGGCCCGCGGGCCCGGCTGGCGGCCCGCGAGCGGCTACCGCGTCGTGGTCGACGATGCCGCGCTGGCCGACGAGGGACAGCTGCTCGCCGGTGAGCTGGGCCTGACGTACGCCGGGGAGCGGACGGACGTGCGCGCCGGGGACGTACGGCTGGCGCTCGGTGGCGAGGAGGGGGCGAACCCGGAGTCGTACGCGATGACCGTGGGCGGGGGGCGGGTGGTGATCAGCGGGCCGGGGGAGGCGGGCGTGTTCTACGGGACGCGGACGCTGAAGCAGGAGGTGGCGGGCGGTGGTACGGCGCCGGAGGGCGTCGTGCGGGACGAGCCGGCCAAGCCGCGGCGCGGGTTCATGCTGGACATCGCGCGCAAGCCGTTCACCGCGGACTGGATCGAGGACCGGGTACGGGAACTCGGCGATCTGAAGTTCAACGAACTGGGCCTGCACTTCTCCGACGACCAGGGCTTCCGGATCGCGTCGGACACCCACCCGGAGATCGTGTCCAAGGTCCATCTGACCACGGCGCAGGTGCGGGAGATCGTCGCGCTGGCGGAGAGCCGGCACATCACCGTCGTACCGGAGATCGACTCGCCGGGGCATCTCGGCGCGGTGCTCAAGGCCCATCCCGAGCTGCAACTGCGCAACGCGAGCGGGGTGGCGGCGACGGGCGCGGTGGACATCGCGAATCCGGACGCGGCGGCCCTCATCGACGAACTGCTCGACGAGTACGCCGGGCTGTTCCCGGGCAGCCAGTGGCATCTGGGGGGTGACGAGTACCGGGCGCTGACCGTGCCCGACCCCGAGGCGTCCTACCCGGGCCTGGCGAGCGCCGCGCGAGCGGAGTACGGGCCCGGCGGGACCATCGCCGACCTCGCCACCGGCTGGCTGAACGACCGCGCCGCCACCGTCCGCGCCCACGACCGCACCCCCCGCGCCTGGAACGACGGCTTCTACGCCGGTACGTCCGTGACCCCGGACGACGACATCATCGCCGCGTACTGGACGGGCAAGGAGATCGGCGCCCGGGAGCCCGTGGAGTACCTGCGCACCGGCCGGGACGTGCTCAACTACAACGACGAGTTCCTCTACTACGTGCTCGGCGAACCGCAGACGTTCGTCTATCCGACCGGGCAGCGGATCTACGAGCAGTGGACCCCCCGGGTGCTGCGCGGCACCGGCGCGGTCGCCGCCCGCTACGAGGACCAGATACTCGGCGGCTCCTTCGCGGTGTGGTGCGACATCGCGGGCGCCCAGACCCAGGACCAGGTCGCCGCGGGCATCCGGATGCCGCTGCGGGCCACCGTCCAGAAACTGTGGGACCCCGACCGGCCGGACCTGACCTGGCAGGAGTTCCGGACCCTGGCCGACCGGGTGGGCTGAGGCGGGGCGCGCGGGGGAGGGGCCGCCGGCGTTCGATCGGGCGGGGATTGCCGGATCCGGCTGCGGAGCCGCGTGCGGCTGTGATGTATTCCGTACGACCGTTGTGCGGTGTTCCGTGCGGGTGTGCGGGGCCGAGACCGGGGGGAACCGGAGATGGGCTACTGGGGGTACTTCGTCGTGGGGCGCGGCGAGCGACCGCTCGGGGAGTACGCGGCGCTGGCGGGGGTGCCGGAGCTTCGGCCGTACCGGTCGGCGCCCGGCGGCTGGCAGGTGTGGGAGTACCCGGGCGGGGACGGCGAGGTCGGCAGCATGAACGCGCTCGCGCTGGAGAGCGGGGCGCCCGCCCTCTTCGGGTACGTCATGGACAGCGCCTGTGTGGTGGTGGAGGCGGCGGCACCGGAGAGCGGGGCGTGGAGCAGCTGTCTGGTACGGGCCGCGATGGCCGGGTATCTCGGCGCCGAGTCGGAGGGGCTCACCCTGGAGGACTACTTCCTGGAGCCGCGTGACGCCGCCGAGCGGTCGGTCGCCTGGGCGGCGGAGGCCGGGCACACGGTGGGGGCGCGGGATCTGGTCGAGGTGTTCACCGCCGGGGCCGATGAGGAGAGGGATGCGGACGCGGGGGGTGTGGGAGGGGGTGTTGCGGGGGGTGATGATGCCTTCGACGCCTCTGACGCCTCTGACGCCTCTGACGCCTCTGACGCCTCTGATGCCTCTGACGCATCCGATGCCTTCGATGCCGAACCGTTGGCCGAGGCGCTGTTCTTCCGGCTGCTGGACCGGCTGGGCGTCGTACCGCACTCCCCGTAGACCCGACGCGCCGTCACCGGCCGCTGTGACACTCCACGCCGGTCGCACGCGGTAGGGGACGTGCGGGCTCGGCGACGGTGGTGCCTCGGACCCTGAGGCGTGGATGAGCCTTCTCCTGGTACGGCGGCGGCGGACTGCGCCGAGTGCTGGAGGTGTCCACGGAGGGACGGCGGGGGCTGCGCGCGGCGGTGTCCCGGCGGGCCCGGTACGCCCAGGGGCCGGGCCTTTCTGCCGCCGTCCCATGATCGCTGTGACGAAATGCCTGGCCGCAGCGCTCTTGTGAATGTGACGAGTTCGAGTTCGAGTTCGAGTGAGACCGGCGATACCGGTACCGCCTCCCCCCGGCCCTCCGCCGCGGCCAAGCCCGTGCGGTGGGCCGCCGATGTCGTGTCCACGCTGCGCGAGGGCGCCCGGCTGCGCCTCGACTACACGGCACAGTCCCTGTGGCGCGCGGACCGGCTGATCGACGAACTGCGCCGGGAGGGCACCCCGTACGCCGCCGCCGAGCAGGTGCTGCGCGGGTTAGGCGCGTACGCGGGTGAGGTGATCGTGCGTCAGACCGGTGCCGAGTGGTGGGCGAGCGGCGGTGACCACTGGGTCCGTACGCCGGACGGGCGGTTGTGGGACCCGATCGATGAGGCGCGGCGATGTTTCACCGAGGACGGGTCGCTGCGGTTGCTGTGCCGGGATGCCACGGCGGGGCGTTAGCGGGGGCGGGGGTGCTGCCGCTGGGCGTGGGTGGGGTGGGGTGGGGTGGGGACAGGCTGGCGGGGCGTCGGTCGTCGGCGGTATTTCCGCGTAGGGGGCGGCCTTGGAGTGGCCGAGGCCGGTGATGGTGAAGGAGAACCCGGTCCTCAGGCCGGGCCCGTACGGTACGGCGACCTGCCCGCGGTCGGTGTCGTCGGCGTCGTCCTCGCCGGTGGGCGGGGCGCGCGCCATGTCCGATACGGAGGCGCCGGCGTGGGCGAGCAGAGGACGCCAGGGCGCGGTGGTCACGCGTTGATTGTGCAGAGGCCCCGTGCGCGGCGAATGTTGCCTGGTCGGAGGCGAGGGAGCCGTGGCAACGGCCGAGGCCGCCACCCCCCACAGGAGAGGCCCCGGCCGTCGCGCGGCACGGGCCGCGCGGCGGCCCGTACTACCTTCAGCGCCATAGGTGCGTTTTCTGTCACACCCCATCTCGTCACGAGTTAGTTGCATCTTTTACCGTCATGGACGGGGAGCGGTTTCAAGACGTAACGTGCCTTTCGCGCCGAAGGCCCAGAGGGATAAAGGCCACGAGGGACGAAGGACCAGGGGACCCACCGACCGACCACGACGGCAAGCACCCGCACCGCACCGGCGGTACGGGTCCAGGCGCAGAGAGGGCGCGCGTGTGCTGGGGGACGACGCCGAGTTGACCGCCTCCGTGCTTGCGGCACAGAACGGGGACGAGACCGCGTTCCGGACTGTGTACCGCACGGTGCACCCGCGGCTGCTCGGATACATACGCACACTCGTCGGCGATCCCGACGCCGAGGACGTGGCCTCCGAGGCATGGCTCCAGATAGCGCGCGACCTGGAACGCTTCAGCGGGGACGCCGACCGGTTCCGCGGCTGGGCCGCCCGGATAGCCCGTAACCGCGCGCTGGACCACATACGCATGCGGGGCCGCCGCCCCGCGATAGGCGGTGACGAGGCCGAACTGACCGGCAGACCGGCCGACTCCGACACCGCGGGCGAGGCCATCGAGGCCCTCGCCACCGGCCGCACCCTCTCCCTCATCGCCCGGCTGCCGCAGGACCAGGCCGAGGCCGTCGTCCTGCGGGTCGTCGTGGGACTCGACGCCAAGACCGCCGCCGAGACACTCGGCAAACGCGCGGGCGCCGTCCGCACCGCCGCCCACCGGGGGCTCAAGCGGCTCGCCGAACTCATCGGCGACGATCCGGAATCGGCCGACGCCCTCGACGCCCTCCCCGCCCAGCGGGAACCGCACCATCGTGCGGTGACGTCCGCGAGTGTGACGCATTCGCGATCGCGGACGCAGAAGGACATGTGATGGCCGACGAGCACTTCAGATGGCTGGACCGCGAAACGGTGGAGCGCCTGCTGCGCGGAGAGCCTCTGGAAGCTCTCGACGACGACGCCCGCGACCAGGCCGACCGGCTCGCGCAGGCACTGGGCGCACTGTCCCCGCCCACCCCTCTGACCAGCGAGGAACTCCCCGGCGAGGCCGCCGCGCTGGCCGCCTTCCGCAAAGCGCGCGCCGATCTCGGCGAGGCCGACTGCCCCTTCACCGGCGATCTTGCCGCCCCCCGCACCTCCGACGCCGGGCTCATCCGGATCGGTGGCCGTTCCTCGCGCCGGGGCAACCCGGCGGCCCGCGGGGATTGCGATCCGGTGCCCCGCCGGGGCCGTCAGCTGCGGCTCGGCCTGGCCGCCGCGCTGGCCGTCGTGATGATCGGCGGCATCAGCGCCGCCGCCGCAACCGGAGTGCTGCCGACGCCGTTCGACGACAAGGTCGGCCCGGGGCCCGCCGCCACCGTCCCGACCCAGCCGCCCACCGGCGCCCCGGCATCCACGCCCTCACCGACGCCCGCCGAGCCCGGCCAGAAGTCCGCGCCCCCCGCCGACGCCGATCCCGGCTCCGTTCCCCAGCCCGGCAAGGGGCCCTCCACCGCACCCTCCGACCCCGTGGAGGACACGGACAGCGACGCCCCGTCCGGCGGTACCAGCGCGGAGACGAAAGACAAGAAAGAGAAAGAAGAGAAGGAAGAGAAAGAGGAAAAGGACAAGAAGGAGAAGAGCGAGAAGGAGGTGAAGGAGACGAAGGTGAAGGAAACGAAGGAGGCGAAGGAGTCGAAGGGCGTGGACGGTGTTGTCGGTACGTCCCAGAAGGCCGGCGATGAGGGTGGCCAGGAATCGGGCTGGGGGCGTGACGGTGACTGGGGCGGTGCATCCGCAGGCGGGGGAGACGGTCGCTGGAGCGGCAGCGGCAGCGGTGACGGCAGCGGTGACGGAGAAACCGGCCGCTGGGGCACGCAGGCCGAGCGTGGTGCGTCATCCGCCGCGCAGGGCACCGAGCGCGAGGCCGAGCGGCGGCGCGGCCGGTCCGGTGCCGGTGAATCGGGCTCGGGCCCGGCCCCGATCACCGTACCGTCGCCCTGACAACGCTGTCGCGTGACCCTTGAGCCGCCTGCCCGTCATCCCTCCTGACCTGCGCTTTCATAGTGGCGAAAAGTTTCTTCTCGTACGGTGTGACACTTTCGGGCCGGGTGACGCAGTAGTAGGTGAGCCGACTGGTCATCGGCCCTTTGCACAGTGCCGGGGTTCCCCCCGTACCTGCGGCACGTGCACTCGGCGCGGGCGGGACACGTTCCCCCGGTCCCGTCCGCGCCCCATCTCCCCTCGCCCCGCGCCCGCTCCATTCGGCGTCACCAGTGGACGACGACCTTGTCCCCGTTCTTCACCTGCGTGAACAGGTCGGCGATCAGCTTCTCGTCCCGGACGTTGACACAGCCGTGCGAGGCGCCCGCGTAGCCCTGGGCGGCGAAGTCGGACGAGTAGTGGACGGCCTGGCCGCCGCTGAAGAACATGGCGTACGGCATGGGAGAGTCATAGAGCGTCGACACATGGTCGCGGGATTTCCAGTAGACCTGGAAGACACCTTCGCGGGTCGGGGTGTACTCCGAGCCGAACCGCACCTCGGTGGTCGTGACGGTCCGTCCGTCCACCATCCAGCGCAGTGTGCGGCTGGACTTGCTCACGCACAGCACCCGTCCGGTCATACAGCGCGGGTCGGGCATGTCCGGCTGCTGGCCGCCCATCAGATACAGCTCCCACTGTCCGGGCTCCTTCGTCATGCCCAGCAGCCGCTGCCAGGTGACGGTGTCCGTCTCGCCGGTGGGCGGTAGCCCGCGCTTGCCCTGGAAGCCCTTGACCGCGCGCTCGGTCAGATCGTCGTAGGTCCCCGTCGGCCCGTCGAACAGCCAGGCGACCTGACGCAGCCGGGCCTGGAGTTCGCGCACGTCACGGCCGGTGTCGCCGCGGGTCCACAGCGCGGGGGCGGGGGCGGGGGGTGGCTGTGGGGGTGGGGCCGGGGTTCGCTCGGGGGACGCCGAAGGGGTGGGTGCCGAGGGGGTGGGCGGTGCGGCGGCCCCGGGGCCGGGGGTGGTGCCGGTGGCATCGACGCGTTCCGGGGACACCGGTTTGCTGTCCGCGCCCTCCGTCTGGACGGTGCACGCACCGACCGTCGTCAGCACCGCCACCGCGGCGAGCGCCCGCCCCCTGCCGTACCTCCGCATGTGCGGCCCTTTCGTTCGCGTGCGTCAGCGGTGGACCCGGTTGGGTGCCCTCCGTGTCACCTGAGATGTTCCCCGCACACGACAGGTTGCGAACGGCACGGCATCGTGGGGAGGGCGCAGGACCACGCTTCTGGCGGGACCGAGGGCACCGGGAACACCCGGGACACGCAGGACATGGGGACACCCAGGACATGGGGACACCCGGGACACGGGGACACGAGCACGGCGGAGGCACACCATGGCACGTGAGGTGGAACGGGAGTCGGCACCGCAGACGGCACGTGACCGGGCACGGGAACCGGCACCTGAGTCGGCAAGCGAACCGGCACGCGAACCGGCACCTGAGACGGCGTCTGCCATGGCCCGTGAGTCGGAGTCCGGGCTGCCCATCGAACCGGTGTACGGCCCGGACGTCCTGACCGGGTGGGACCCGGCGGTACGGCTGGGGGAGCCCGGGGCGTACCCCTTCACCCGCGGGGTGTACCCCACGATGTACACGGGCCGCCCCTGGACCATGCGCCAGTACGCGGGCTTCGGTACGGCGGCGGAGTCGAACGCCCGCTACCAGCGGCTGATCGCCCATGGCACCAGCGGACTGTCGGTGGCGTTCGACCTGCCCACCCAGATGGGGTACGACAGCGACGCCCCGCTCGCCCGTGGCGAGGTCGGCAAGGTGGGCGTGGCCATCGACTCGATCGAGGACATGCGGGTCCTGTTCGCCGGTATCCCGCTCGGCGAGGTCTCCACCTCCATGACGATCAACGCCCCGGCGGCGCTGCTCCTCCTGCTGTACCAGTTGGTCGCCGAGGAGCAGGGCGTCCCCGCGCACCGGCTGACCGGCACGGTCCAGAACGACGTACTGAAGGAGTACATCGCGCGGGGGACGTACATCTTCCCGCCGAAGCCGTCGCTGCGGCTGACCGCCGACATCTTCCGGTACTGCGGGGCCGAGATGCCGAGGTGGAACACCATCTCGATCTCCGGCTACCACATGGCCGAGGCGGGCGCGTCACCCGCGCAGGAGATCGCGTTCACGCTGGCCGACGGCATCGAGTACGTGCGGACGGCCGTTGCCGCCGGGATGGACATCGACGACTTCGCGCCGCGCCTGTCCTTCTTCTTCGTGGCGCGTACGACGCTGCTGGAGGAGGTCGCCAAGTTCCGCGCGGCGCGGCGGATCTGGGCGCGGGTGATGCGCGCGGAGTTCGGGGCGCGCGACCCGAGGTCGATGATGCTGCGCTTCCACACCCAGACGGCCGGGGTGCAGCTGACGGCCCAGCAGCCGGAGGTGAACCTGGTCCGGGTCGCCGTACAGGCGCTCGGGGCGGTGCTCGGCGGCACCCAGTCGCTGCACACCAACTCCTTCGACGAGGCGATCGCGCTGCCGACGGACAAGGCGGCCCGGCTGGCGCTGCGGACCCAGCAGGTGCTGGCGTACGAGACGGATGTGCCGGCGACCGTGGACCCGTTCGCCGGGTCCTACGCCGTGGAGAGCCTGACGGACGCCGTGGAGGCCGCCGCGCTGGAGCTGATGGCGAGGGTCGAGGACCTGGGCGGGGCGGTGTCCGCCATCGAACAGGGTTTCCAGAAGTCCGAGATCGAGCGCAGCGCCTATCGCATCGCCCAGGAGACGGACGCGGGTGAGCGGGTGGTGGTGGGCGTCAACCGGTTCGCCCTGGACGAGGAGGAGCCGTACGTCCCGCTGCGCGTCGACCCCGCCATCGAGGCCCGCCAGACCGAACGCCTCGCCCGCCTCCGCGCCGACCGCGACACCCGCGCGGTGACGTCCGCCCTCACCACCCTGCGCCGCACCGCCGAGGGCACCGGCAACGTCCTGCCCCCGATGAAGAACGCCCTGCGGGCGCGGGCGACGGTGGGGGAGGTGTGCGGGGCGCTGCGGGAGGTGTGGGGGAAGTACACGCCGACGGAGGTGTTCTGAGCGGGGGTGATGGCTCGTCGGCCTGCCTGGTCGTCGATCGCGGGCACGGTGAGGTGCTGTGCCACGCGGACGGGATGGGAGGGTGCCGTTGCCCGGGAGTGCCGGCGGGGCTGCCGAGGTCTCGGTCGACACCCTCCTGGACGGCTGACCGGGCCGGTCAGTCCACCGTCGCCCGCCGGGGTGTTCGGGCCCTGCGGATCGCCCGGGTGACCAGTGGGGGCAGCAGGTCGTGGGCGAGGCGGCGGGCGCGGCTGCGGGGGCGGCGGGGACCGGGCGCCGGGCGGCGTTGCTGGGGGAACGCTTCTGCGGGGGGCGCGGGCGCGGGCTCCGGATCGGCGTGGCGGGACGGGGGGAACGCGGGGGCGGTCATGCCGTGTCGCGACTTGAGGCGGATCAGGCGGTGGCCGGCCGCCTGCTGGATGCTCAGGTCGCAGTCCTGGCGGGCCCGCACCATCTCCAGCAGCGCGTCCTGCGCCGGTCGCGGGTCGCCCCAGGTGCCGTACAGCTTCTGGGTGGTCAGGCAGATCGGGCGCAGGCCACGGCTGAGCACCGCCTCCCAGGCGGCGACCGAGACGCCGGGGGTGTGCTCGGAGCGGAAGTCGTCGAGGACGACGATCCCGTCGGGGAGCAGCACGTCCTGGGCGGCGCCGATGTCGCCGTGCACGTGCTCGTACAGATGCGAGCCGTCGATGTGCACGAAACGGCAACTGGCGGGGGCGACCTCGCCGGGGACGAGTGAGCTGGGGCCCTGGAGGACGCGGGGCAGTGCGTCGTGGAAGGCCAGGTAGTTCGACTCGAACGCCCGGCGGCTGAGGGAGCCGTACGACTTCACCGACTCGGCCCGGTTGGCGCCGTCGGGCGCGTCGCCCTCGAACAGGTCGCACACCGTGTACCGCTCGCCCTCCTGCCGGTGCCGGCCCAGGAAGATCGCGCTCTTGCCCATGAACACCCCGACCTCCAGCAGATCCCCACGCAGACCGCCGGCCTCCTGGCGGTCCAGGAACCAGTCGAAGAGCAACTGATCCAAGGGCGGGAACCAGCCCTTGACGTCGTCGAGGCGGCGGGGCGGCGGGGGAGGGGCGGTGGTGTGGAGGGTGGAGCCGGGGGTGGCAGGGTGTGGTCGGGTCACGCCTTGTACAGCGGTCATCGGGGGGAGCACTTCCTTGTGCGTGGGTGTGCTGGTGATTTCTCAGCCTCTGCCCAGGCAGCTCACAGAAAACCGACCGGTAGGTGAACAGCGGTGCAATGTCTCCACTCCCCCAGGGAAACTCCATGGTCGGACGGCCCATGAGCCTCATCTGTCACGCATCTTCGTGAAAGCGTTTGATATTCATTCAGGCGGCAGGGGGGAAAGGAAAGCCATGCTCGCTCGGCTTCCACTGGGATATCCGATACTCATGGTGGTCTGCGCCACCGCGCTGTTGAGCCTGGCCATTCATGTGACCATGCGGTTGCCACGGAAGGTGCAGGTCTTTCTGTGGCCGGTCTCCGCCCTCTTCTGCGTCCTCATGATCGGGGACGGCGCGGCCCGACCGCGACCGTTCGATGTCCGGCAGTCGCTGGTGATGTTCGCCTTCGCCTGGGGCGGTCTCGCGCTCGGTCTGCTCCTGCTGGCCGGCCCCCTCCGCGCCTATGGCGTCGAAGCCCGCAGGCCGGGCCCGCCACCTGCGTTCCCGGCCGGGTACGTGTTCGTCCTCTGCATGACGACGGTCACGATGATGGTCCTGGGCTTCTTCCTGGCGACCTGACCCCCTGGCCGCCCGTACCGGTGACCCGGCGTCGCCGCCCGGTGCGCTCAGTGCGCCCGGGTGAGCACTCCCCGCAGCCACGGTGTCATTCGCCGCTCGACATACCGGTACATCAGCCAGGCGAGCAGCAGCATCGCCCCCAGCGTGGCCGCCAGCGTCAGCCAGGACGGCAGGCCGAGGTCCTGGTGCAGGACCTTGATGACCACCCAGCCCAGATGCTCGTGGACGAGGTAGAAGGGGTACGTCAGCGCGCCCGCGACGGTCAGCCAGGGCCAGCTCGCCCAGTTCAGCCAGCCGAGCGCGATGGCGAGGACCGCGAGGAAGCCGAGCGTGACGATGAGGACGATGATGGAGGCCGAGCGGTAGGAGAACTCGTCGACGCGGTGCGCGCGCCACAGGTTCGCGACGGCGTAGTGCTGGCCGGTGAGCCAGCTCACCGCGACGATGCCCCAGGCGAGGGCGTCCCGTCGGTCGCGGTACAGCAGGTAGATGCCCATGCCGCCGATGAAGAAGGGCGCGTACTCGGGCATCAGCAGCAGCGTGAGGAACGGCTCGTCGGCGGCCTGCGCGAGGACCGCCGCCAGGGTCCAGACCGAGCAGAACAGCACCACCCGGTGCCGGGTGACGCCCGGTAGTACCAGGCACAGTGCGAACAGCGCGTAGAAACGAATCTCCACCCACAGCGTCCAGTCGACGCCGAGCACCCGGTGCGCGCCCACCGGCTCCTGGAGGAGCGTCAGATTGACCAGCGCCTCGCTCGGCGTCACCGCCTCGTACATCACGGCGGGCAGCGCGAACACCGCCGTCACCAGGACGACGGCCACCCAGTACGCGGGCAGCAGCCGGGAGGCACGCGAGGCGAAGAACGACTTGAGCGGCCGTCCCCAGCCGCTCATGCAGATCACGAACCCGCTGATCACGAAGAAGATCTGCACGCCCAGCGGGCCGTAGGCGAACCATGAGTGGAGGGTGGGGAACTGGTCCTGGGCCGACGACCCCCAGGCGCGGGTCACCTCACCGCCGCGACCGCCGTAGTGGTAGAGCGCCACCATCAGCGCGGCCAGCAGCCGCAGCCCGTCCAGGGCGCGCAGCCGACCGCTGCCCTTGCCCGCGGGGCGTGGCGGGGCACCGGAGACGCGCGACGGCGCGGGCGCGGGCGTGGCGGGTGGGGTCTTGGCTGTGCTGACGACCGTCTCGGTCACGCTCGCATACCTCGGCTACCTCGGATCCGTCCATATCATGTGACGCCAGCAGTCACCCTAGGACGCAAGTTGACGCCCATTCGTTCGATGGCGGTCGGGTTTGCCTACTTGTTCCCAGTAGTTCACCTCGATGCCGGAGTGGGGGTCGGCTCACAGCAGGAGGAAGGCGATCACACAGGCAAAGGCCACTGTCAGCAGCCCGTAGACATTGGCCTTCCATTTCGGGAGGACGTACTTCTCCCCGGCCCGCGCCTTCTGCTCGGACTTGAGCGTCTCGTACCTGATGACGATCAGTACGAGAGTCATTGAGAACGTGCAGGCGGCGAAGATGACCAGCGCCTCTGTTCCGGTCTGGCCCCGGGCACGGCTGTGCGCGACGACGGAGAGCGCACCGAGGACGGGCGCAATCAGCGCGTACGCCGTGGCCCTCCGGTTCCGTACAGCGAAGTGGAACGCCACGACGAACAACGCGGAGGTGGCCACCGCGACGATCCACCACTGCCCCACGCTCAGATGCTGTGCTGCCATGCCGTACCTTCCTGCGCTGTGGGTGGATGGCCCCACCCGGGTCCGCCCACCCACAGCGCGGATGCTCCTCGGCCGGTGGCCGGTCAGCTCCAGTTCAGCCAGCCGAGGACCGCCGTGGTGGTGTCCTCCAGGAAGCCGGACACCTTCGTACCGACCTCGTCTGCGATCCCCGCGAGGCCCGAGACCCGGTCGGAGGCCCAGTCGAGGGCACGGGCCTTGCCGAAGAACAGCGCGCTCGTGGCGAACAGTCCGAGGGATTTGTTGAACTCGTCGCTGCCCCAGCCGGTGGCGAAGCCGGTCGCAATGACGTTCACCCCGCCCGCCACGACCGAGACGCCGCCCGCGACCACGGAGATGGCGCCGAGCAGGGCACCCGGGACCCACCCGGCGGCCGGGACGAACATGAGGATCAGGGCCGCGCCACCCGCGAGCGCCGAAATCGTCCCCGCGACCGTGCTGACACGGCCCGAGTAGGTCGCCCACTCCTCCGCGGTCAGGCCGAGGAACTCACCCTCCTCCTTGACCTTGTTCGTGTCGCTCTCCGGGGTGTCGGCCGGGACGGTGCCGTTCTCCTGAGCCTCCCGTGCCCTGCGCTCGGCCTCCGCCGCTGCCGCGGCGATCTCCTGTTGGCGTTTCTCCCGGGCGATGCGCAGGGCGTCGCTGGCCGCGGCGGCTGCCGTGGCGGCGTCCTGGCCCGCCTGTACCGCCGAGGCGCGGGCGTTCGCGGCGGACGTGGCGGCCGAGGCGGCGGACGCCTGGGCCTGGCCGGCGGAGGCGTACGCCTGGTTCATGGAGTAGTTGGCGCTGCGGGCGGCGGAGCGGGCCACGGCCGCGGCGTCCTCGGCCTGGTTCGCGGAGGCCGCGGCCTGTGCCGCCGACGCGTCGGCGGCTTCGGCGTTGTCCCGTGCCTCGGCCGCCGCGTCCCCCGCGTCCGTGGCGTACCCCACGGCCGTGTCCGCCCAGTCGGCCCG
>NZ_JBHYUG010000006.1:0-34406 GCF_042749375.1 Streptomyces sp. NPDC059477
GCGGTCTGGCTCGCGGGCGGGGCGGGGCGCGGCCGCGCCGCGCCGCGGCGGCGCGGGCGGGCGGGGGCGGGGGGGGGGGCCCGCCCGCGGGGCCGCGCCCCCCCCCGCCCCCCCCCCCGCTCATGTCCTTCAGACAGGCCGGCCCGCGGCAGCCGACCGACGGCCGCTGCGGCTCAGGCGGAGGCCCGGCCGGCGAACACGCCTCGCAGCGCCCCGTTCGCCTTCTCGGGCAGCGAGGTCAGCGGTGCTTCCAGCTCCGCGACCGACGGTCCGATCTTCGCGGCGACCGGCGCCAGGGCCTTCAGGTCGAATCCGTAGAGCTTGGCGGCGTTCTCGCCGAGCAGCGCCCGCTTCTCCGCGACGCTGATGCCGGCCATGCTGACCCGCAGGTGCTCCTTGGAGAACGGGTAGGTGCCCTCGTCGTGCGGGTAGTCGCTGCCCCACATCCAGTGGCCGGGGGCCACGACGTCGCGGGCCGCGACATCACGCGTGCTGGCCATGCTGACACCGACGTAGAGGTTGTCGTGGATGTACTCGCTGGCGAGCTTCGGCGGGGCCATGCCCTCCGCGAAGCGCAGCTCGCCCGTCTGCCCGGACTGGACCCCCTTGATGATGCTGTCCAGCTCCGCGCCGTACTCCTTGAGCCATGCGCAGCCGATCTCGGTGATCACGAGCTTCAGCTTGGGGTGCCGCTCGAAGACACCTGACATCAGCATCCATGTCAACGGGCGCCGGCTGTAGAACGTGATCTCCTGAAGGTGCAGGATCTGCGACGACGCGAGCCGGGGGTAGGAGGGTGACCCGGTGCCGCCGTGCACGTTGACCGACAGGTCGAGGTCTTCGCACAGCGACCAGATCCGGTCGTACTCCGGATCGCTCAGCGGGCGGATGATGTCGTGCGCGTCCGGCGGAACCGGCGGGATCAGCACGCCCGCCAGGCCGTTCTCCTTGATCCACTTGATGTCGGCGATCGCGTCGTCGATGTCGTTCAGGAAGATCTGACCAAGACCCTTGCGCCGTTCCGGATACCGGGAGCAGAAGTCGACGAGCCAGCGGTTGTGCGCCTGGATGCCCGCGTGCCGCAGTTCGTAGGTCTCCGGGGTGGGCGGCGGGGCGAACAGCACGAAGCCGGGGAAGAACGGCGGGACCGTGTTGGGGAAGATGACCTCGGCCGCGATCCCGTCCTCGTCCTGCTGGCTGTTGCGCATCTCGTCGTCCCAGTTGCGCAGCCGGCGGTCGTCACCGGAGGCAAGGTCCCGGTAGGGGTTCTTGTAGCGGGCCCGCCAGGCGTCGAACTGCTCGTGGTACTTCGAATCCAGAAACTCGCGGTACTGGGCGTGGCTGCCTCCCCCATGCGTATCGGCTGTGATGATCGTGTACGGAGAGTTATCGGACACTTCCACTGCCTTTCTGAGAACTAGAACCTAAATTCAATTTAGTCGGGGCCTGATAGGGCGTCAAGGTTCGCGTCCGGAGTCTTTGATGACATTCCCGGCCCGTCCTCCCCGGCGCCGAACCTCGTCCTGTTGCCGATTCCGACGACGAGCACCGCCACCAGGAAGCCCAGCACCGCGATGCCCGCGCTCAGGAGCAGCGCCTGGCTGTATCCGTGCGTCGTCGCGACCGCGACGGCCCGCTCGCTCAGCCCGCCGGCGGGCCGCGACGCCAGGTCGTCCCTGGTCACCGTGACCGCCAGGGTGGCCAGCCCGGCGAGCCCGACCGCCCCGCCCATCTGCTGACCGGTGTTGAGCACCGCAGCCGCGATCCCGCTCTCGGCCGGCGCGACCTTCGCCAGAGCCATCAACGCCATCGGGACCATGCACAGCCCCATGCCGAACCACAGCACCAGCAGGGGGGCCAGCACCGCGAGATAGCTGGAGTCCGCGGTGATCCCGCTGAGCCAGACCAGACCGACGGCCCCCATCAGGACGCCCCCCGAGAGAAGGAACCGCGCCTGGACCCGGCTGACCAACCGTGACGACAACTGCGTCGCGACCACCACGACGCCCGCGATCGGCAGGAAGGACAGCCCCGTCTGCAAAGGCGTATACCCCAGGACATTCTGAAAGAAGAGGGTGATGAAAAAGAATGAACCGAAGGTGGACCCGGCGACCAGGAACGCGAGCCCATACACTCCCGCCCGGGCCCGGTCGGTGAACAGCCGCAGGGGCAGCATCGCGTGGGGCGTCCTCGCCTCCCAGAGCAGGAACACGGCGAACATCACGCACGCGGCGAGCAACGGCCCGGCGACGATCCAGTCGCCCCAGCCGTGCGTCGACGCGCTGGTCAATCCGTAGACCATCAGGAACATGGCCGCGGTGGCCAGTGCCGCGCCCTGAGTGTCCAGGCGCCCCTTCGCCCGCTCGCCCTCGCTCAGTGCCCGAGGCACCAGCAGCAGAACGGCCACGCCGATCGGCACATTGACGAACATGATCCACCGCCAGCCGGCCAGGTCGGCGAAGAGTCCCCCGGCGATCTGGCCCAACGCGCCGCCGACCGACGACATCGCCGCGTACGCGCCCATCGCCTTGTTGCGCGACCGCCCCGCGGCGAAGTTCGACATGATCAGTGCCAGTGCGGTGGGTGACGCGGCGGCGCTCCCGATGCCCTGCGCGGCCCGCGCGACGATCAGCCATGTCCCATCGGGCGCCAAGCCGCCGAGCAGCGAGGCCGCGGTGAAAACGCCGAGGCCGAACGTGAACACGCGCCGCCGGCCGAACAGATCACCGGCCCGCCCGCCGATCAGCAGCAGACCGCCGTAGGTCAGCCCGTAGGCCGTGGTGACCCACACCAGGTCCGTGGTCGACAGGTCCAGGCCGCGCTGGATCGCCGGCAGCGCGACGGTCACGATCGTCCCGTCCAGGACCATCATCAGTTGCGTCGCGCAGATGATGACCAGGGCGAGCAGCAGCCGGCCTCTGATCCGGTCCGCCCCGCCAGGCGCCTGGCCCGTGGTCGGCGTCATGGTCGTAGTGCCTTCCTTCGCGCGGGTTGTCACCGCCTGGCCCGGGACAACGCGCGGGTGAGGTGGCGTCACGTGGTACTGCCGGGCGAGATGGGCCCGCGATGGACGGCGGCACGCCGCGCACCCGGCCCACGCCGACCGCGCTGCGCTATGCCTCCGCGGTCGCGCCCGTCGCGATGCGCCCGTCGCCGAACGCCTTGTCCCGCTCGGTCAGCGCGCTGGTCAGGCCCCTGTCGCCGATGCTGCCGAGGAACGCCTTGAAGGTCTCGGTGTGGGTCGCGAGGGCGCACATCTCCGTGCCCGCGTACAGGGACTGGCGCATGCCCATGTAGTCCATCGCCCGGTGGATCGTGCGCTTGTTGATCTGGAGGATGTCGGACGGAATCCGCGCGATCCGGCTCGCGATCCGCAGGGTCTCCTCCTCAAGCTCGTCGGCCGGGAACGCCCGGTTGGCGAATCCCCAGTCCGCGGCTTCGACGCCGCTCATGGAGTCACCGGTGAGCATGAGTTCCATACCGCGGCGCATCCCCAGCAGCCAGGCGTGGTACTGCATGTCCGGGGTGCCGAACCGGACGGCCGGATAGCCGATCTTCGCGTCCTCGGCGACGTACACCAGGTCGCAGCCGGTGACGAGTTCGGTGCCGCCGGCCAGACAGTGGCCGTGCACCTGGGCGATCACCGGCTTGCACAGGTCCCACATGCCCGTCCACAGATCCACGACGCTGCGCTGGTAGCCCGCGAGGCCCTGATGACCGTACTCAAGCGGAACGTTGTCGCCCGGGCCCGGGCTCAGGTCGTACCCCGCGCAGAAGCTCGGCCCGTTCGCCCGGATGATGGTGACGCGCACGTCGTCGAGGCTCTCGCTCTCATGAACCGCCGTGCTGATCTCGGTCCGCAGTCTGCCGCTCAGCGCGTTGCGCTTCTCCGGCCGGTTCAGGGTGATCCGGCGTACGTGCGGTGCCGGTTCATCGATCTGTACCAATGTGTATTCCATGCCTGCTCCTTCAGCTCCGGCGAACCGCATGTGTTCGCCGGTTCGGTTCGGTCCTTGCGTCTGTCCCATCAGTCCCGTGGCAGCCCGAGAACCCGCTCGGCGATCACATTGAGCTGAATCTCCGCGGTGCCGCCGCCGATCAGGGACGGCCCCACCGACACCAGCCCTTGCGCCGCGCCACCGTACGGCTCACCCATCTCCGCCGCCTCGGGTCCGGCCCAGCCCTGCGCGGCACGGCTCATGGCCGCCGAGTTCCACGCCGACGCGAGCTTCAGGACACTCGACTCCGGACCGGGCCGCAGGCCGGTCAGCTGACGCAGCAGGGCGCGTTGGCCGAGCGCGTCCGATGCCTCCCGCTGCGCCTGTAGCCGACCGGCCTCGCCGACGACCTCCCCGAACCCCGTGGAGCCGAGCGCGCGCGCCACCTGGAGGGGATCACGTCTCATACCGGCCATGCCCGAGCCCATGCTCACCCGCTCGTTGCCGAGCGTGGTACGGGCCAGCCGCCATCCATCACCGGGTTCGCCGACCAGCCGTGCGTCGGGCACGAAGACGTCGTCGAAGAAGACCTCGTTGAACAGGTAGGCCCCGCTCGCCTCACGCAGCGGACGAACCTCCAGGCCGGGCGCGCGAAGGTCGACGAGGAAGTAGCTGATGCCCTGGTGCTTCGGCACGTCGGGGTCCGTCCGGGCGAGGCAGATGCCCCAGTCGGCCTCATGGGCGCCGGACGTCCACACCTTCTGGCCGTTCAGCAGCCAGCCACCGTCGACCTTCTCGGCCCGGGTGCGCAACGACGCCAGATCCGAACCGGCGCCCGGCTCGCTGAACAACTGGCACCAGACGATGTCACCGCGCAGCGTCGGCCCGATGAAGGCTTCGCGCTGCTCCTCGGTTCCATGCGCCAGGATGGTCGGCAGCGCCCACTCGCCGATGATGGTGGACGGCGGTGTGATGCCCGCGCGGGCGAACTCCTCGGCGATGATCACCTGTTGGACGGGGCCCGCCGCGCGTCCGTACGGTTTCGGGTAGTGGGGCGAGACCAGTCCGGCCCCGGCGTACATGGCCCGGCGCAGATCCTCGGGCGCGGTCGCGATCCCGGCGATCGTGCCCGCGATCTCGGCCCGGAATCCCTCGGGTTCGGCGCCCAGGTCCAGCGGACGTCGCCGGGTGTTCTGCCCGGCCAGGCGCCCGAGCCGCTCGTCCCATACCCGGGCCGGCCCGAGCAGGCTCGCCAGCGACAACCCGCGACGCCAGTACAGGTGTGTGTCGTGCTCCCAGGTGTATCCGATGCCGCCGAAGAGGGTGGTTGTCTCCAGGCCGATATCGGCGATGGTGTTGAAGCAGTACACGGCGGCTGCCGCGGCGGCGAGATGCGCCTGGTCGGCGGGCTGGTCCTGCAACGCGCGGGCGGCGTCCCAGGCCGCCGCCGTCATCAGTTCGGTCTGCATGTACAGCCGCGCGCATTTGTGCTTGATGCTCTGGAACGAGCCGATCGTCCGGCCGAACTGTTCCCGGATCTTGGCGTACGCGAGCCCGGACTCCTGAAGGTAACGGGCGATCCCGGCCGTCTCGGCCGCGAAGAGGACGGCCGCGACGGTCCGGATGTCGTCACCTGTCGCGGTCAGCAGATTCTCCGGCCGTACCGCGAGGCCGGCCACGGTCACCCGGCCGATGTCCCGGGTCAGGTCGACACCGGTGCCCTGCTCGACCTTGATCGAGGCGTCCTCCGGCCGTTCGACGACGAACCACACGGTACGGTCCGCGGCCTGCGCGCCGAGGATGAGGAACTGGCCGCTCACCGCTCCGAGCAGCGGGGCACTGGTGCCACTGACCCGCCATCCGTCGCCGTCCGGCACGGCCGTCAGGCCCTGAGCGGTCGTCACACAGGCGCCGGTCGCGCCGGTGACGAACCGGGGGAGCACGGACTCGATGACCGACTCGGACCCGTGGCGGCCCAGCACGACACTGGTCAGCACGGTCGGCAGCAGCGGTCCGGGTACCAGGGCCCGCCCGGTCTCCTCCAGCAGGACGGCGACATCGACCAGGGTTCCGCCGTCGCCGCCCGCCGACGGGTCGATATGCATCCCGACAAAGCCCTGCCGTACGAGGGACGGCCAGATGATCGGCCAGATCCCCGCGGCGAGATCTTCGAACTCGGCCCGCGTCGTCGCGACCGACACCTCACGCTTCACAAATCCGCGAACGGCGTCAGCCCATGCCAGTTGGTCTTCGGTCAGGGCGATTCCCATGGAGTCCCAACTCTCGATCGTGAGTACACCGCGCATTGACGAACAGAGACTTTTCGCCGCACCTCGTCCCGAACGAGATATGCGGTAATGCAGCTGAGTTGTGCTCCAAGCACAGGGCCGGCGGGAAGAAACCGCGCGACCGACCTCGCGGAGACGAACAGGTCTTCATCCGCGGACAAGTTACGTCGTACAGTGGCGAAACCCCCTCGGGGTGAACGGCCGATCGCGGCGTCCACGACACGTCCGACCGTCGACACCTCCCGCCGGATCACTCCGGCCCAGGCGTCCTGCCTCGCTCATCTTGAAACGAGATTTCAATACCGTCAAGAAGTCGCGTTCATTCCCGTGGTCGAGCGTCGTGCGTCGCGGGTCGGCGTGCGAAGCGCCGGGGGCGAGCGGACAGCACCCGCCGATCTAGGGCGGAGTGCTTGTCTCCGGTCGACGCGCCCCAGCCAGGAGAACTACCACTCTGGCGACGGCGTGACCGCTATCGAGTACCGGGTGCCGGTGGGTGACCGGTTACGTCACCGGCGGGGCCGCGACCATCCTGAGCGGCGATATCACGCTTCGTCTGATTTCTGCCCCGAGCCTTGACGGCACTGTAATCTAGTTCCATGCTAGGCGCCACCTCCCACTCCCCGCCCCTGCGGTAGCCGTCTGGAGTCCGTCCACGCGGCATGCCGAACGCATTGGTGGATTTCCTCTGTGAACACACATGTTCAGGACGGAGAAACAGCGTGGTCAGAAAGGCGTCTTGGAGGTTCGCCCTGGTGGCGGCGGTGGCTACGGCCACGGCCCTCACGGCGTGCTCCAGCTCGAATTCGAAGACACCGGAGCCGCTCGGCACGGGCGACGCGAAGTCGGGCGGAACCCTCGTCGTGGGTGAATACTCGGGAGTCAACTCGCTCGACCCGATGATGAACACGGGCAGTGTGACGATCGGCGGCAACGAGACACTCGCCATCTACGGCACATTGATCCGCTGGGACAGCAAGAAGCTCGAAGGCGTGCCGTACATGGCGAAAAGCCTGGAACACAATGCGGATCACACACAGTGGACGTTGCAGCTGCGCCCCGGCATGGTGTTCTCGGACGGGAGTCCGTACGACGCCGCGGCCGTGGTGATGAACCTCGACCGGAACCGGAAATCCTTCTTCTCGATCGCGAACTCACTGTCGAAGATCGAGTCGGTCAAGGCGACGGACGACCTGACCGTGGTCATCACCATGAAGAAGCCGGATGCCCAGTTCCCCTATGTGCTCTCGATCGGGCCGGGCATGATCGCGTCGCCGAAGTACATCAAAACGGTGGACGGCGGCAACAAGACCGCACCGGCGGTCGGTGCGGGACCGTTCGTGGTGAGTGACTTCAAGCCGGGCAGCAGCCTCACGCTGAAGCCGAACCCGACCTACGCCCTCGACAAGCCGCTGCTGAGCACCCTGACGTTCCAGATGGCGGGCACCGAGAAGGCCCAGCTGCAAGCTTTCGAGGCCGGCCAGTTGCAGGCCGGGATCACCCTCGACTCCCACTCGGACATCGAGATCAAGCAGAAGAAGATCCCGACGATCGCGACCAGGCAGACCTCCGGGGTCGCCCTCCAGCTGAACAACCGGAAGACCTCGCCGCTGGGCGACGTCCGGCTGCGCAAGGCCGTCCAGCTGGCGTTCAACCCGAAGGTGTGGAACGAGCGCAACAACGCCGGCGAGGAAGTCGCCAGCGACCTGCTCTTCATGAAGGGATCGCTCTTCCACTCGGAGGACCAGCAGAAGATCCCCTACGACCCGCAGCAGGCCAAGCAGCTCGTCGACCAGGTCAAGGCGGACACCGGCTGGAACGGCGAGCTGGACTGGGTCGGACCCAGCACCCAGACCAACCAGCCCGTGATCCTCTCGTCGATGCTGAACCCGATCGGCATCACACTGAAGGTGACGAACCTTCCGGTCGCGAACTTCTACACCAAGGTCTACGTCGAGCACGACTACGACATCGCCGGCGGCGGCGGTGCCATCGCCGACTCCACACCCGCCGGCAGCATCCACAACAACTACGTCACGCCGACCAACTCACTCGGCTACAGCAACCCGGAGATGGTGAAGATCTCCGACGAGATGGCCGCCGCGGCCACGCTGGAGGAGCGCCGGGTGGTGATGAAGAAATTCCTCGCGCTCTACATAGAAACCGTGCCCTCGATCTCCTGCGGCACGACCACCTGGAACTTCTTCCACAAGCCCAATGTGCAGGGCTTGCAGCAGGTCGGCGGCCAGATGATCCAGTTCGACAAGGCATGGATGTCGTGACGTCACCGAAACGCGGTCATACGCCTCCCGGGCGAGGTCCGGGCGACCGGATCCGGGCAGTCACCCGCATCCCCGTGGCCGGGCCGGTCCTGGCTCAACTACCCCACCTGATCGTCGTCGTACTCCTCGTGTCCTTCGGCACCTTCATGCTCGTGCAACTCTCCTCGGGCAGTCCGGCCGCCGCCATCCTCGGGGCGTCCGCCACCCCCGAGGCCGTGGCCCAGATCAATCGCGAACTGGGCCTGGACAAGCCCCTGCTGACCCAGTATCTGCACTGGATGGGCAACGCGTCCCAGGGTGACTTCGGAAACTCCCTCGTCGCGCCGTACGGCACCGTCACCTCACGCATCGAGACCGCCCTCCCGGTCACCCTCCAACTCGCCGCCATGGCACTGCTCATCGCGTTTCTCGTCGCCGTCCCCACCGCCGTCTACGCGGGATACCGCCCCGGCGGAAAGGTCGACCGGACGCTGAACGCCACCAGCATCGGCTCCCTCGCCGTACCGTCCTTCGTCCTGGCGCTGCTCCTGGCCCTGCTGCTGACCCTCCAGGTGCACCTCTTCCCCCGTACCGGATGGGTGGCGTTCAGCACCGATCCGGCGCGCAGCATCTGGCACGCGGCCCTGCCGGCCATCACCCTGGCCCTGCCCATGATCGCCTACTTCACCCGGGTGCTCCGGGCGGAGATCGTCCAGACCCTCCAGGAAGACTTCGTGATGTTCGCGCGGCTGCGCGGCCTGCCGATCAGAACGGTCCTGTTCCGCTACGTCCTGCGCCCCTCATGTGTCTCGCTGGTGACCATCTCGGGCGTGACGCTCGGCTCCCTGCTCGGCGGCACCGTGATCGTGGAATCCATCTTCGCCCTGCCCGGCATGGGCAATCTGCTGCTCAACGCGGTCGTCAACAGCGACTACCCACTGGTCCAGGGGGGCGTGCTCCTGATCTCCATCGCCTACGTGGTGATCAACGCGTTCGTCGACCTGTCCTACCGCCTGATCGATCCGAGGATGCGACATGCCTAGAACCGGGGCCGAGAACGCCACCGGCACCGCGGCACCGCCCGGCCGCACCCGGCGTACCCCGACCCGCCGGACATGGCTCGGCCTGGCCCTCGCAGCCGCCGGCGTGGCGGCACTGTTCCTGGCCGTGCTGCCGGCGGCACACCTGCCCGCCTGGACGCGCTGGCTGATCGCCTTCGCGGGCCTGTTCGCCTGGTTCCGGGGGACCGACAGAGCGGCGAAGTCGTACTTCGGCCCCCGGTTCCAGACCGGACTGTGGATCGCCGCCATCTGGACCGTGCTCATCGTCCTGCTGGCCGTGATCGCGCCGCTGCTGCCCGTGCAGAGCCCGACCCACCTTCCCCTGGACACCTCGTCCTGGATCTCCGCCGACCTCTTCGGCGAGTATCTCCTCGGCACCGACAGCAATGGGCGCGACGTCCTCTCACGGATCATCACCGGAGCCCAGTCCTCCCTCGTCCTCGGCATCGGCAGCGCCGTCATCGGCGTGGTGGTCGGCATGTCCATCGGCATCCTCGCCGCGCACTACGGCGGACTCCTCGACGCGGTCATCCGGGTCGTCACCGACAGCCTGCTGAGCTTCCCGCCGCTGGTCCTGCTGCTCGCGCTCGTCGCGGTGCTGAAGCCGACCTTCGGCACCCTGTTCCTGGCCTTCTCGTTCTTCGTCGTCCCCTCCATGGTGCGCCTGTCGCGGGGAACCGCGGCACGGCTCGCCGCACGGGAGCATGTGCTGGCCGCGAAGGCACTCGGCGCACGCGGCCCGCGCATCATGGTGCGCGAACTGCTGCCCGGCGTGGCCCGCGTGCTCCTCCCGTTCAGCGGAGTCATCGTCGCGGCGCTGATCATCGCCGGAGCGTCACTGAGCTTCCTGGGTCTGGGCGTGCCGCCACCCGCTCCCACCTGGGGCGGCATGATCGCGGACTCCCAGGACGTCCTGGAGCAGCACCCCCAGGGCGTGATAGTCCCGTCCATCGTCCTGTTCATTACCGTGATGGCCTTCAACAGGCTGGGCGAAGGCGCAAGAACCGCCACGGACACGAGAGAGTCGGTTCTCGGGTGACAACTACTTCTCCGCCTCCTTCCGGCCCGGCCCCCGCGTCGAGCGATGCCCCGCTGCTGGAAGTCACTGACCTGTCCACGACGTTCACCACTGCCCAGGGCCTGGTCCGGGCGAACGACTCGCTCACCTTCACCCTCCAGCGCGGCGAGACCATCGGCGTGGTGGGGGAGACCGGCTCGGGCAAGACCGTGCTGGGCCGGTCGATCCTCGGGGTACTGCCTCGCCGGTACACCACCTACACCGGCTCGGTCCGCTTCCAGGGCACGGAGCTGACCACCCAGAGCCGCGCGGAACTCGCGAAGCTGTGGGGCTCCGAACTGGCCATGGTCATGCAGAACCCGATGACCGCGCTGGCGCCCGCCCGGCGCATCGGACAGCAACTCGCCGACGGGCTCCGCCACCACCTGGGCATGTCCCGGAGCGCGGCGAGGACAGAGGCGATCCGGCTCCTGCACGACGTGCGCATTCCCGACCCGGAGCGACGCAGCAAGGCGTACCCGTACCAACTGTCCGGCGGGCTCCGCCAACGGGTGACCATCGCGCTCGCGCTCGCCGCGAACCCCAGCCTGCTCATCGCCGACGAGATCACCACCGCCCTCGACGTGACCGTGGCCGCCCAGATCCTCGACCTGCTCGGCCGCATCCGGGACGAGCGGGCCATGGGCCTGATCCTCGTCAGCCACGACCTCGGCGTCATCGCCACGCGGACCGACGCGGTCAAGGTCATGTACGCCGGGCGGATCGTCGAGTCGGCCGCGACGCGCGCGCTGTTCGCCTCTCCGCGCCACCCCTACACCGAGGCCCTTCTCGGCTCGATCCCCCGCTACAGCCACACCCCGCACACCCCGCTGAACGCCATCTCCGGCGCCCCGCCCAACCTGGGCCGGCTCCCCGTGGGCTGCGCCTTCGCGCCCCGGTGCGCGTACGCCCAGGACCGCTGCCGCGAGGAACGGCCGGAACTGGAGGACGACGGCGCCGGCCACGCGGTGGCCTGCCACTTCCCCTGCAACGCGCCGGCCGGCGCCGCGACGAGCGAGGCGATTCACGCGAAGGACGGGATCCCAGGGGCCCGCGAAGAACGCGGCACCGTCGATGTCAGCGCCGCGACCGGCTCCCCGGCAGCTACGGAAGGTGGAACGTGAACGCCCACGGCTCAGCAGCACCCGGCCAGGCCGTCAGCGCGGACCCGACCGGCGAGGCACTCGTCGACGTCCGCGATCTGTCGGTCACCTATCAGGTTCCCGCCGGCCGCCTCCAGGCCGTCTCCGACATCTCGTTCACCATCGAGAAGGGCGAGACCCTGGGTCTGGTCGGTGAGTCGGGGTGCGGGAAGTCGACGGTCGGCCGCGCCCTGGTGTGTCTCCCACAGCCCGAGCACGGGACGATCACCTTCGAGGACGTCGACATCGCCAACCTGTCGAAGGCGAAGCTGCGCAGGATGCGCACCCGGATGCAGATCATCTTCCAGGACCCGACCTCCGCGCTGAACGGCGGTCGCAAGATCTCCGAGGTCGTCGCCGAGCCCTTCGTGATCTGGAAGAGGTACCCGGACAAGGCCGAACGCCAGGAGCGGGTCGATGAACTGCTCAACGCGGTCGGCCTCAACCCGGAGGTGTTCGGCGACCGCCGCGCCCACGAGCTGTCCGGCGGCCAGTGTCAGCGCGTCGCGATCGCGCGGGCCCTGGCCCTGGAGCCCAGCTTCATCGTCTGCGACGAGGCGGTCTCGGCACTCGATGTCTCCGTCCAGGCACAGATCCTGAATCTCCTTGAGGAACTGAAGGAGAGATACCAGCTCACCCTGTTGTTCATCTCCCACGACCTGTCCGTGATCCGGCATGTCTCCGACCGGATCTGTGTCATGTACCTCGGCGTGATCTGCGAGATCGGGCCGCGCGACGCCGTCTACGACACGCCGCGACACCCGTACACCTCGGCCCTGATCGCCTCCTTGCCCGAGCCCGACCCGACCCAGGAGCCACAGCGTCCACCGATCGAAGGTGACCTGCCCTCGGCGGTCGACCCGCCGTCCGGATGCCGGTTCCACACGCGCTGCCCGCGCGCGACGGCGATCTGCCGCACGGAGGTACCGCCGCTGGTTCCCTTCACGGATGCCGAAGGCCACCTCGTGGCCTGCCACCACCCGCTCGAACCGGGCGAGAAGCTCGTGCGAACGGATGACACGGCGCGCGCGGGCGATGCCCCGGCCCTGGCGCAGGCGACTGGATGACAGACTCCCGCCCCACGGTCGACGCACCGGCCGAGGCCGACGCCGGGCGGACAGCCGGCCGGCGTCGTCTCGCCCTCCTGGTCATCTGCGTCACCCAGCTGATGATGGTGCTGGACGGCACCGTGGTGACCGTTGCCCTGCCCTCCATCCAGCGCGGCCTGGACATGTCCACCGTCGGCCTGGTGTGGGTCACGACCGCCTACACACTCACCTTCGGCGGCTTCCTGCTGTTCGGCGGCCGGATCGGCGACCTGTACGGCCGGCGGCGACTCTTCATGATCGGCGTCGGGCTGTTCACCGCCGCGTCGCTGCTCGCCGGACTGGCCGTCAACGACATCTCCTTGATCGCCGCACGCGGCCTCCAGGGAATCGGCGCCGCGATCGCATCCCCGACCGCGCTGTCCCTGGTGATCACCAACTTCCCGGAAGGAAAACCGCGCAACAAGGCCATGGGCGCCTACGCCGGCATGTCGGCGGTCGGCGGCGCGACCGGGCAGATCGTGGGCGGCCTGCTGGTGGACATGGTGAGCTGGCGCTGGATCTTCTTCATCAACGTGCCGTTCGGCCTGCTCATCATGTACCTCGCGCCGCGTGCCCTGGACGAAGGCAGGCACCGCCGGGGGCGGCTCGACGGTATCGGCGCGCTGGCGGTCACCGCCGGGATGATCCTGGTGGTCCTCGGTCTGACGAACGCCGCGTCGCAGGGCTGGGGGGCGGCGAGCGTCGTACGGTCGCTCATCGGCGGGGCGGTACTGCTGGTCTTCTTCGTGATCTGGGAGGCACGGACACCCCACGCGCTGATGCCGCTGCGTATCTTCAAGGACCGGAACCGGGCCGGGGCCTACCTCGTCGGCTTCTTCCTGGGTACGGGCAGCATCGCCGCGTTCTTTTTCGTCAGCCTGTACCTGCAAGAGGTCCTGGGCTTCAGCGCCCTGCAAACCGGTATGTCGTTCCTGCCCATCGCCGGCGTGGTGATGATCGCGACGCAAGTGTCATCACGGCTGGTCGACCGATATCCGCCCCATGTGCTGATCGCCGGTGGGTCGTTCGTGGTCGCGCTCGGGCTGGGCTGGCTCAGCACCATGGACGCGCAATCGGGTTTCATCGACATTCTGCTGCCCCAACTGGTGATGTGGTACGGGTCGGGCACCGCGATGGTTCCGCTCGTGCTCACCGCCGTGTCCGGAGTGAGCGAGGACGAAGCCGGCCTGGCGTCGGCCGTGCAGAGCACCTGTCAGCGCATGGGCGGCGCCGTCGGTCTCGGAGTCCTGGCCACGGTGTCGGTCATGGTGACCGACAACGACCTCAAGTCCACGAGCGCCGGCGCGCTGACCGAGCAGGTACGGCACGCCGCCCTGACACACGGCTACGCGCGGGGAATGTTCGGCGCCGCATGCATCGCGATCTTTTCCTTCGCGCTGACGGTGCTCGTCCTGGGCATGGGCAGAGGCCGGCTGGCGAGCAAGCGCGCTCAGCCCCCCGACCCGGAGCCCGGCGGCGGATCGAGCCCGACCGGAGAACCTTAGGTCCATCGCAACGTAAGTACACCGAAGTCAGCTGCCATGTGGCGGCTGTCCGGCCGCATCGCGGTGAGCACGACTCTGTAGGCAATCACGGAGAGAATGGGTCAAGGAAATGGGAGATCTGGACAAGAAGGTCGGCGTCGTGATGGGAGCGGGGCCGGGCATCGGTCGCGCGACCGCGCTCGCTCTGGCCGAGGCGGGCGCCCATGTCGTCGTAGCGGCACGCAATGTGGAGCGGCTGGAGCTGCTCGCCGCGGAACTCGCCGATCGGACCGGACAGCTGATCATCCCCCTGGAGGCCGACCTCGGGGACCTCGTGTCCTGCAAGGACCTCATCGCGGAGACCGAAGAGCGCTTCGGCCGCCTCGACATCCTGGTCAATGTCGCGACCGGCGGCGGATCCCACGCGCCGATCATCGACGCGGACTGGGACGGGTGGCGGAAGGCGTTCGAGTGCAATGTCATCGGCAACCTCGAACTCAGCCGCCAGGCCGCGAGGATCATGATGCGGCACGGGGGCGGCTCGATCATCCAGATCGGCACGTTCGGCACCCACAGCCGGCCCGTGCGCCAGGGGTCCTACACCGCGACGAAGGAGGCACTGCTGTCCGCGTCGCAGACCCTGGCGAAGGAACTGGGGCCGGACAACATCCGGGTCAATGTGGTGACGCCGGGCTACACGACCGGGCCCAACCTCGACGGCCTGTTCGCCGGGGTGGTCCAGCGCACCGGAGAGTCCGTGGAAGAGGTCTCCCACCGGCTGGCGAAGACGGCCGCGCTCCGCACCCATGTCTCCCCGGAGGACATCGCCGCCGCGGTGCTGTTCCTCGCCGGGCCCGGAGCCGCCCGCATCACGGGCGTCGAACTGCCGGTCACCGCCGGTCAGCGCTGACAGATGGGTGACGATGACTGAACCTGCGTTCAGGAAGAGAGACTGATGTCCATGCCCTTCAAGCTCGACCACCTCGCCATCGGGGTGGAGCGGTGGGCCGACGCGTATCCCCGCTTTGCCGTCGAACTGGGCGGACGGTGGAGCCATGGCGGCGGCGCCGGTGAGTTCTGGCCCTACCAACTGACGTACCGCGACAACATGCACCTTGAGTTCATCTCACCCGGCGACAGCGCCGACGGGTTCATGCGCCGCTTCATCGACCGCGGCGGGTGCGGTCCGCATCACATCACCTTCAAGGTCCCCTCGCTCGACCGGGCACTGGAGGAGGTCGGCGGCCTCGGTCTCTCCATCCTGGGCGGCCGGACCAACATGGACTTCTGGCAGGAAGCCTTTCTGCACCCGAAGCTGGCCGGAGTCGGCACGCTCATCCAGATCGCGCAGATCGACGAAGAGGCCATGGCCCGGATGAAGATCGGTGCCAGGCGGCCGGCGGACTTCCCGGAGCGGACCGGGCCACAGCGCGGCGTGAGCTGGATCGGCCTGAGTGTCGCCTCGCTCGACCGGGCCAAGGATCTTTTCGTCGGCGTGCTGCGTGGCAACGTCGTCGAGGAGGGCCTGGGGTGGGCACGGCTGTCGTGGGGACCGTCACGCGGACTGCTGCTGCGCGACGCGGCCGGTGCGCCCGGCAGTCCCGAGCTGTGGAGGCGGGAACCCTTCCCAGGCGTGGCCCACGTGATGTTCGGGCCCGCGGACCTTTCGGTCGCCGACATCGCCGACAAGAAGGCCGACGCGGTTCTGTTGCCCCGGGATCCGCTGACGCGCACACCGGTCTGGATGGTCGATCACCCGGTGACCGAGGACTGACGAAGGCGCGCTGCTTCCGGGCGGCCGATGCCAAGGTGTTCCGCCCTCCGGACGGGCGCGCTCGTGTGCCTCTGCCTCGTCACCCGGCAGGGATGGAGACACTCTGATGGGTTCGTCCGGGACGATGACTGGAAGCAGCTTCTGGATCACACGAACCAGGGCCCGTCGGGGGCGCGGTGGACGATCGCGGCGAAGGCGCCGCAGCGACTGCCGTGGTCTCCGGCGGTCACTTCAACGGGGTGGCCGAAAAGGTCCACCCCTTCCCCGTCGGTCCGCAGGTCTTGAGCATTCCTACCCCGGACGGTACCGACCCTGAGTGCTAGGCTCTAGTTCTAGAATTGGGTCAGCGACCGAGACGGGAAGACGGGAAAGGCGTTGCAGATCACAGGGCCTCCGGCGCCGGAGACGCTACGGCAGAACCAAGCCGAACGCAGGCACCGAATCATCCGCACCGCGTTGCGCGCACTCGCGGGCAGCGACTACGAACAGGTCAAGATCTCCGACGTCGCGCGCGACTCGGGAGTCGCGCTCGGCACGCTCTATCGGTATTTCGCCTCGAAGGAGCACCTGTTCGCGGCCGTCTTCGTCGAATGGCAGAAGGCACTCAAGACGAAGCTGGAAAAGTCCGCTCCCGAGGGCGAGACGGAGGCTGACCGGCTGCGGGAGATCTTCTACCGCTCGATCCGCGCCTTCCAGGTGCAGCCGCAGTTCTTCCGGGTGCTGATGATGATGGAGACGACGACCGACACCTATGCGGCCGAGGTCTACAGTCAGGCCATGGGCTCGCAGTACACGCAAACCCTGCAACTCGCCTTCGACGGCCCGATCGACGCGAACCGCACAGCGATCATCATGACCATCGAGTCGGTGCTCGTCACGCAGTTGCGCAGCTGGGTCATGAACCGGTCGTCGATCAACGATGTCTTCCGGGGTGTGGACGACGCCATCAGGCTGATCTACCAAGGCCACGAGGGTTAGGTCTGCCGGCCTGTTCAAGCCGGTGACGATGTGATCGCCAGCCTGCTGTGCCGGTGCCGGTGCTCGTGCCTGTGCCCGTGCCGGTGGTGTTGTGGTGGCTACGAGACCTCTGCTGTGCCGGGGATCCTCCGAGGATCTGCCGGAAGCCGGGGTCTCGTCTCGTTTCGGGGCACCTGGGTGAAGCTGACCCCGGCGATGTCGACGCGGCTCATGGAACGCGCTTGATGCGGGGTTGGAGCCTATCCCGCCACCCACAGACTATTCTCAGCCAGTACTTAGGTTAGGCTAAGCATGGTTACACGTTCATGCAGCCGGATAACCGTGTGTTGACGGCTGCCCCGACCGTCCCAGGAGTCAGCCGCCGTGCGATCCATCCGTTTCCGCAAGACCACCCTCGTGACCAGCTCGGTCCTGTGCGCGGGGTTGGTGCTGAGCGCCTGCGGAGAATCCGAAGACAAGACGGACCCGGCCAACGCGGGAAGCGGAGGCACCGTCACCATCGCCACCGCCAAGGGTGACCTCGACGTCCCCGTGCGGCCCGCCCGGGTCGCCGCGCTCGACAACACGTCCTTCGCGACGCTCAAGGCGTTCGGGGTCAAGCCCGTCGCGGTGCCCAAGGCGCTGCTGCCGAAGGAGGGCTTCGAGGACTGGCGAAACGATTCCTCGATCCAGGATGTCGGCACCCACCGCGAGCCCAAGTTCGAGGCGCTCAACGCCAGTGAGCCGGACCTGATCATCGGCGGCTACCGCTTCACCGACCACCACGACAAGCTGTCCAAGATCGCCAAGACCGTGGATGTCGCCCCGTCCGACGAGGCCGAGGGCGGGTACGTCAACTCGCTGAAGACGCAGACCGAGGCGCTCGGCAAGGTCTTCGGCCAGGAGGCCAAGGCCAAGGACATCGTCGGCGCGCTCGACCAGGCCGAGAAGGACGCCGTCGCGGCCACCAAGGGCGAGAGCGTGTTCCTCGCGGTCGCCAGCGCCGGCAAGGTCGACAACGGCGCCAGCCGGATCGGCCGGCTCGCCGAGCCGCTGAACCTGAAGAACGTACTCAGCGCCGAGGGCGAGGACAGCACCTCCGTGCACAACGACTCCGGGCTCGCCCCCGAGACGGTCGCCAAGCTCAACCCCGACTGGGTCATCATGCTGGACCGGGACGCGGCCGTGGGCACCGAGGACGGCTCCGAGGCCATCGCCGCGAAGAAGATCGTGGACGGCATGGAGGCGTGGGACAGGACGACCTTCCGCACGCAGGACCAGGTCATCTACCTGGCGAGCGACTTCTATGTGACCGAGGGCGCCCAGGCGTACACCGACGCCTTCAACCAGGTGGTCACCGCGTTCAACGCGGCCGGCTGACACCTGACCGCCGACGCGGCCCCGCTCGCTGCGGAGCCGCGTCGCCCTCCTCGTACCGGAAGCCCCATGCGCCGACTTCCCCTGCCGCTCGCCGCCCTCGGTGTGCTGGCCCTGGTCATCGTCTCGCTGTTCGTCGGCGGCTACGACATCGACCTGCACGCGCTGTTCACCGACCCCGAGGCCCGGCGGATGTTCCTGATCTCCCGGGTGCCGCGCACACTCGCCCTGATCCTCGCCGCCGCCGCGATGGCGGTCTCCGGCGTGATCATGCAGATGCTGGTGCAGAATCGATTCGTCGAGCCGACCACCACCGGCACCAGCGAGTGGGCGGCCCTGGGCGTGCTGCTGCTGACCCTCCTCGCACCGGCCGCGCCACCCATGGTGAAGATGGGGGCCGCCAGCGCCTTCGCGTTCATCGGCGCACTGGTCTTCCTGTTCGTGCTCGGCCGGATCGCGCTCAAGTCCCAGGTCATCGTGCCGATCGTGGGCATCATGCTGGGCGCGCTGGTCAGTGCGGTGACCCTGTACATCGCCTCCTCCACCAACCTGTTGCAGATGCTCGCCACCTGGCGCTCGGGCGGGTTCAGCTCCGTGGTGCGCGGCACCTATGAACCGCTGTGGGTGGTCGGGGCCATCGTCATCGGGCTGTACCTCGCGGCCGACCGCTTCACCATCGCCGGGCTCGGCCGTGACACGGCCGTCGGTCTCGGACTGCCCTACCGGCGCATCCTGTTCATCGGACTCACCATGGTCGCCCTGGCCACGGGCGTGACCACCGTCGTCGTCGGGTTCCTCCCCTTCCTGGGCCTGATCGTGCCCAACCTCGTCTCCATGGCGCGCGGCGACGACGTCCGCAAGAACCTGCCCTGGGTGGTGCTCAGCAGTGTCGCCCTGATGATCGCCTGCGACCTGGTGGGCCGGCTCGTCGTCTTCCCACTGGAGATCCCGGCGACGGTGGTGCTGGGCGCGGTCGGCGCGGTCGTGTTCGTGGCGATGATCCTGCGTCAGCGAGGGAAGGTCCATGTCTGAGCGTCACCTGTCGGCCACGCCCGGGGTGCCGAGCGCCGCACCCCGGGACGAAAGGCCCGCCGAACCGCACGCCGTACCGCCGGATGCGGGGAAGCGCGTGCCCGCCCCCGATGGCCGTCGCGGGCTGCCCGCGGCCGTCCGGCTCGGCCTGGCCGCCGTCCTCGCCGCCGCCTCCATAGGCGCCTTCCTCTTCCTGTTCATCGAAGGCTCCTTCGAGTTCGCCTTCGAGCGGCGCCTGACCATGTTCGGCACCATGGCCGTCGTCGCGTTTGCGCAGGCCGTGGCGACGGTCGTGTTCCAGACCATCACCCACAACCGGCTGCTCACCCCGTCCATCATGGGTTTCGACGCCGTCTACATCCTGATGCAGACGCTGCTGGTCTCCCTCTTCGGCGGCAGCGTCCTCGCCGCCACCGACGGGACGCCCAAACTCCTCACCCAGACGCTGCTCATGGTCGGCTTCACCATGCTGCTGTTCGGCTGGCTGTTCTCCGGACGACAGGGCAGTCTGCACGTACTGCTCCTGGTCGGGGTGGTGCTGGGGCTCGCCTTCCGCAGTCTGTCGGACTTCCTGCAACGGCTGCTGTCGCCCGCCGAGTACGACGTCCTGTCGGCGCGGCTGTTCGGACGGCTCAGCAGCGCCGAAGCCGAGCACCTGCCGCTGGCCGGCGCGGTGTGCCTGATCGTCGGCGCCGTGATCTGGCAGCGCCGCTACCGGCTCGACACCCTGCTGCTCGGCCGGGACACCGCCACCAACCTGGGCATCGCCCACAAGCGCGAGCTGATGGTGATGCTGCTGCTCATCTCCGTGCTCATCGCGATGTCCACCGCGCTCGCGGGCCCCATGACCTTCTTCGGATTCGTCACCGCGATGCTCGCCTACCAGCTCGCGGGTACCCACCGGCATGTCGTCGTCCTGCCGATGGCGTTCCTCATCGGGCTGATCACCCTGGCGGGCGGACAGTTCGTCATGGAGCACGTCTTCTACGCCTCCGGCATGCTCACCGTCGTCATCGAGTTCCTCGGCGGGGCGGTCTTCCTCATCCATCTCCTCAGGAAGGGCACCCTGTGATCGAGTTCACCGACATCCGCAAGAGCTACGGCGACGACACCGTGCTCGGCCCTGTCTCCGGACAGATACCCGCGGGCGGTGTCACCTCGCTCGTCGGCCCCAACGGCGCCGGGAAGTCCACCCTGCTGACCATCATCGGCCGGCTCGCCGAGCCGACCTCGGGCACCGTCACCGTCGACGGACTCGACATCCACCGGGCCAAGTCCCAGGAGGTGGCCCGGACCCTGTCCATCCTCCGCCAGGAGAACCACTTCACCGCCCGGGTGACGGTACGCGAGCTGGTCTCCTTCGGCCGCTTCCCGCACAGCCGCGGACGGCTCACCCCCCAGTGCGTGGCCCACGTGGACGACGCCCTCGGCTTCCTCCACCTCGGCGACCTCCAGCACCGCTACCTGGACCAGCTCTCCGGCGGCCAGCGCCAGCGCGCCTACGTGGCGATGGTGCTGGCCCAGGACACCCGGTACGTCCTGCTGGACGAACCCCTCAACAACCTCGACATGAAGCACTCCGTCCGGATGATGGGCCAACTGCGCCGCGCCGCCGACGAACTCGGCAAGACCATCGTCCTGATCGTGCACGACATCAACTTCGCCGCGGCCTACTCCGACCGGATCATCGCCCTGCGCGACGGCCGCGTCGCCGCCTCCGACACGGTCGACGCCATGATGCGGGCCGACGTACTCACCGAGGTGTTCGACACCCCCGTCCAGATCCACGAGATCGACGGGAAGCGGACCGCCGTGTACTACCAATGATCGGCCGGCCCAGCCGACACGGCCAACGCCGCACAGTCCCGCCGCCCGCCGAATAGTACGGTGACGTTGCTCCCGATCCAGGCATGGCACCCCGGGCTGACCGATGAGCGAAGAACCGACGACCAATACGAAGACGACGAAGACGACGAACGACCCGGCGAGCGGGGACCCGCGCCCCGACGCCGATGTACTGATCGCGGGCGCCGGACCGGTCGGCCAGGTGCTGGCGCTGCTGCTGGCCCGGCAGGGGTTGCGGGTGAGTGTGGTGGAGCGGTGGGCGCGGCCCTACCCGCTGCCGCGCGCGGTGACCATGAGCCATGACGTCCAGCGGGTCCTGCGCCAGCTCGGCCTGGGCACCGAACTCGACCCGATGCTCGAACCCTGGGGCCTGGACGGCCAGAGGTTCGGCTTCGCGGACGGTTCCGGTCTCATCGTGGGTGAATCGGCGTGCCCGGCGTCGTCCGAGTCCGGCCACGCGCGGATGTCCGGCTTCTCACAGCCCGACCTGGAGACCCTCCTGGAGCGGCGGGTGCGGGCCGAGCCCCGCATCGCCCAGTACCGGGGCCACACGCTCGACGCGCTGACCGACGACGGCGACCGCGTCAGCGCGCGCATCCGGCCGCACACGGGCCTCGCCCCGGCGCCGGACGGCGTACCCCGCACCCTGCGCGCGGCCTATGCCGTCGGCTGTGACGGTGCCAACAGCACCGTGCGCGCGCTGCTGGGGCTGGAGCTGACGGACCTCGGCTTCAGCCGTGACTGGCTCGTCGTGGACGTCGTCCCGCACGCCCCGCCCGGCTGGCTGCCCTACGCCTGCCAGTTACTGGGGCCGGGCAGACCGACCACCCTCGTACCGGCGGGCCCGGGGCGGCGGCGCTGGGAGTTCATGATCCTGCCGACGGACGACCGGGAGTCCGTCGACACCGACGAGAACGCATGGGAGCTGCTGGCGCCTTTCGGGGTCCACCCCGGCAACGCCGAACTGGTCCGGCACGCCCGGTACACCTTCCGGGGCCGCTGGGCCGACCGGTGGAACCACGGCCGTGTCGTCCTGGCCGGTGACGCCGCACACCAGATGCCGCCCTTCACCGGCCAGGGCCTGAACTCCGGCATCCGCGACGCTGCCAATCTCGCCTGGCGCCTGGCCCTGCTGGTCCGGGGCGAGGGCGACGAACGGCTCCTGGCGGACTATTCGGCCGAACGCGCCGGGCAGCTGGCCCGCATCATCGAGGACACGGTGGGCCTGGGCCCCCTGATCTGCATGACCGACCCGGCGGAATGCGCACGGCGCGACGCCCTGCTGGGCGGGAGCGCCGGCCCGGTCCACGAGGTGCGGATGAACTGGACCCTACGCGGCGGCACCCTCAAGGACGACGGCATCGGCGGCGGCCTGGGCTTGCAGGCCAGGGTCGGCGCGGGGACCCGTACCGGCCCCCTGGACGAGGTGATCGCCCCCGGGACCTTCCTTCTGCTGGGCCGGGACCAGGACCCGCTGGACCTCCTCTCACCCGCCCGCCGCACTGCCTGGCACCGGCTGGGCGGCCGTAGCGCCCACTTCGGCCCCGGCGGACTCACCGACCCCGAGGGCGCGTACGCCGCCTGGTTCGGTCGGCTGCCCGCCTCGGTGGTCGTGATCCGCCCCGACTTCCACCTGTTCGGCGGTGCCCGCGACCCGCACGCGGCGGACGACCTCGTACACCACCTGACCCGGCACGTTCTGTCCGAAAGGGCACCACACCGGTGGCGATGAGTTTTCCCGTCCGGGAGAGTCTCACCACCGACACCGACACCGACAGTGGCCCGGTCATGGTCACCGTCACCGTCATTGCAGGAGGAACACATGACTCAGTTGCTGAGGGTGCAGAACTTCAATGTCTCAAGTGATGGCATCGGCGCGGGTGAGGATCAGACCCTGGAGCGGCCGTTCGGTCATGTCGATCCCGCGCGGCTGTTCGCGTGGGCCGGGGCCACGGCGAGCTGGCCCATGCGGACGGAGCCCGGGGGCAGCCGGGGCCTCGACGACTACCTGACGCGGGACTACCCCCGCAACATCGGCGCCGAGATCATGGGCCGCAACAAGTTCGGCCCCCAGCGCGGGCCCTGGCAGGACCATGAGTGGCAGGGCTGGTGGGGTGACGAGCCCCCGTTCCGCACCCCGGTGTTCGTCCTGACCCACCACGAGCGTCCCTCGTTCACCCTCTCCGACACCACGTTCCACTTCGTCGACGCCGACCCGGCCACGGTCCTCGCCCAGGCCAGGGAGGCGGCGGGGGGCAAGGACGTCCGACTCGGCGGCGGGGCCACCACCATCCGGCAGTTCCTCGACGCCGACCTGGTCGACACCCTGCACATCGCGGTCTCGCCGATGAGGCTCGGCTCCGGAGTACGCCTGTGGGAATCCTCCGACGAACTGCTCGACCGATTCCACCGGGACGTCGTCCCCAGCCCGAGCGGCGTGACCCACCACCTGTTCTGGCGAAAGTGACCGCCGGCCTTTGAGGAGGGGGCGGGGGAGTGGCCGGGGTCACCCCTCGCCGCCCGCGTGAGACACCCCCTCCCGGCCTGGATTCGTCCGGCGCTGCGTACTCCCGGTGCGGCCGGTGCGAGAATGATGCAGGCGCATTCATGGAGGAGGCTGGAGTGTCGGGTACGGAGCCGGTGAGGTCGAGGGCTTTCAGGGTCGGGGTGTGGCGGTCGTTCATGGAGGTGCATCAGCGGGTGCTGGGGGAGATCGAGCGGGAACTGGCCGAGCGGCACCGGCTCTCCGTGAGTGAGTTCGACACCCTGGTGAACATTCCGCTCGCGGGTACCCGGCTGAAGGATCTGAAGGAGCGGATCGTGCTGACCCAGAGCGCGGTGAGCCGGATGGCCGACCGGCTCGCGCAGCGCGGTCTGGTGACCCGGACGCCGATCGAGGAGGACCAGCGCGGGGCCCTGATCCAGCTGACCGAGGAGGGCCGGAAGCTGCTGCGGGCGGCCGTGCGGACCAATGCCGAGGTGGTGGAGCGGGCCTTCGCCGGGCGCCTCTCCGGGCAGGAGCTGGACATGCTGTACGGCGTTCTGGCGCGGCTGGAACCGGGAGAGCACCCGGCCGACTGCGACACCAGCGAGTGACGCAGACCACACCGGGCGGCTGATCGGGCGGGGAATGGCCGCCCACCCCTCATGGTTAAGATGAATGCGCAAGCAACAAACAGATGCTGGCGAAGCGGGCGACCGCCCCGGCCGTGAGCACGGCCGCACCCCAAGGAACCAGGAAGAACGATGAGCGAGAACAGCTACCTCACCCACCGGCTCACCCCCGAGAACACCGGGATCCTGCTGGTCGACCACCAGACCGGACTGATTGTCGGCGTCCAGGACCACGACCAGAACGAGGTCCGCCGCAACGCCCAGGCCCTCGCCCGCACCGCCAAGGTCTTCGGCCTCCCGATCGTGGCCACCACCTCCGCACCGCAGGGCCCCAACGGCCCCCTGCTCCCCGAACTCGTGCGCGAGCTGCCCGAGGGCACCCCGCTCATCCACCGCAGCGGTGAGGTCGACGCCTTCGACGACCCGGCCTTCGACGCCGCCGTCCGCGCGATGGACCGGCCCAACCTGGTCATCGCGGGCGTCATCACCGACGTATGCCTGATGTTCGCGTCCCTGTCCGCCCTCGGCCGGGGCTACCAGGTCCACGCCGTCACCGACGCCTCGGGCACCACCAACACCCTCGCCCGGGAAACCTCCCTGCTCCGCCTCCAGAACGCCGGTGCCACCCTCAACAGCACCGTCGGCGTCATCTCGGAACTGCTGCGCGACTGGAAGAACCCCGGCGGCCCCGGCACCGCCGACATCTTCAGCAGCCTCGCCATGCCGTTCTACGGCGCCGTCAGCGCGAGCCACGCCGCCGCCGGCGGCAACTGAGCCGACCGCGGAACGGCCTGAGGGGGGAGCGGGTGCCCCCTCAGGCCCATAGCGCGTTCGCCACCGCCGCCCCCACGAAGGCCGCGCCGAGACCGGCGACGACGCTGGCGACGACATTGGCGGCGGCGAAGAACCTCGCGCCCTCCTCCGCCAGCCGCATCGTCTCGTAGGAGAAGGTCGAGTACGTGGTCAGCGCCCCGCACAGGCCGGTGCCGATCAGGAGTTGCAGCGAGTGGGACGCGGCGCCGTAGGTGACCGCGCCGGTCAGCAGGCCCAGGATCAGACAGCCCGCCGCGTTGACGGTGAAGGTGCCCCAGGGGAACACGGTGTCGTGGCGCCGCTGCACGGTCATGTCGGTGAGATAGCGCAGGGGCGCGCCGACGGCGGCTCCGGCGATCACCAGCAGCCAGTTCACTCGGCACGTTCCTTGGACCGGCCCACGTACCGGATGACCTCGCAGTCGTCCAGGATCACCAGGCCCTCGGTGACCAGTTCGTCCAGCTGGGGCAGAAACGCCCGGACGCGGGTCTCGTCGTCGATGATGACCACCGCGATGGGCAGATCCTGGCTCAGCGACAGCAGCCGGGTCGTGTGGATCAGGGAGGAGGCGCCGAAGCCCTCGATCCCGCGGAACACCGACGCGCCCGCGAGTCCGGCCCGGTGGGCGCGGTGGACGATCTCCGTGAACAGCGGCTTGTGATGCCAGACATCGTCCTCGCCGATGAAGATGGTCACGCGCAGCGCGCGCCCGGTCAGTCTCGTCATGCTTGCCTCCACGCCACGATCCGGCGGGTCGCCCACGCCGCGCTCCACACCGCCGCCAGTGCCGCGATCAGTGTCAGTCCCAGATACAGGAGTCCGGCCCGGGCCCGGCCACCGTCGACCAGTTGCTGGATGTCGACCGCGTAGGTCGAGAACGTGGTGAAGCCGCCCAGCACGCCGGTGCCGAAGAACGGCCGCACCAGCCGGTGCGCCGCCCACACCTCGCTGATGATCACCATGAACACACCGATCACCGCGCAGCCGACCGTGTTCACCCAGAACGTCGTCCACGGGAAGCCGCCGGTCGCCGTCGGCCACAGCAGGGCAGCGCCGTAGCGGGCCGAGGCGCCCAACGTCCCGCCCAGCGCCACCACCGTCACCACGGGAAGCTGCGCGCGCCACTGGCCGGGCCGCTGCGAAGGGACATGGAGGTCGACGTCCGGGTCGGTGGGCTCACCCACGGCCGGCGTCCGCGAGGGCTTCATCAGCTGCGCGTCTCCTACTCGCCAGGCCCTTGTTCTTCCGACGGGCATGATCCGACATAGGTTACGGCGCGTCCCTCCGGCGCTCGGGCCCGCGTGGTCGCGGTCGGCGGTCGGTCGGTTCGTGGCCGGGCGGCGTTGGACTTCCCATACCGATGATGATCACACGAGCACCTTCCCGGGCGCTCGCGGGCCGGGCCGATGCCGCCCGGGAGCCGCCGTGTTCACCGCGACACCCGGCCGTCCTCACGCGTGCACGGTGACAGCACCCGTGGGTACCGCGCAGCACAGCAGCGCGTGGCCCGCAGGGACCGGCAGGCCCGGGGCGATCAGGTGTGCCGTCGCGCCCTCCACCCGCTGGAGGCAGGTTCCGCAGGAGCCCGCGCGGCAGGCGGAGGGGAGCCGGACCCCGGTGGATTCCCCCAGGTCCAGGAGGGTGCCGTCGTCGGCCGTCCAGGTGGCCTCCGCCCCGCTCGTGGCGAAGCGGACGGTGAACGGCCCCGGGGCCGGCGGTGGCCGGTCGGTCAGCGGTACCTCCACCGGTGAGAAGAAGCGCTCGTCGGTGATCGTGTCGGCCGCGAGCCCGGCGGCCAGCAGCCCCGAGCGGGCGGCCTTCACGAACTCGCCGGGGCCGCACAGATACGCCTCGCCGCCGGGATCGGGCGCGAGCCGCGCGTAGTCGGCCTCGGTGGGGCGGCCGTGCCGGGCGCCCGGTGGCAACGGGCCCGGCGCGGCGGTGACGTACAGCCGCCCGGCGGCGCGCGGGAAACCGGCGAGGAGGGCGGTGATGTCCGGCCACAGGGGTGTGTCCTCGGGCGTGCGGACGACATTGAGGACCGTCACCGGCCGGTCGGGGGTGGATTCCGCGAGCGCGCGCAGGATCGGCACGACGGGCGTCACACCCACCCCGGCCACCGCCGGCAGCAGCGGCCGGGACCTGTCGGCCGAGACGAGCGGAGCACCGTAGGGGCCGGAGATCCGCAGCGGTGTGCCGACCCGCAGCGCGTGCAGGAGCGGGGAGACCCGGCCGTCGGGCACCCGTTTGACGCTGATGGCGGGTGCGCCGGGGGCCGTGCCGGTGAGGGTGTAGCAGCGCCAGGCCGGGCCGCGTCCGTCCGCGAGGTGGACGCGCAGGTGCTGGCCGGGGGCGGCGCCCAGACCGGCGGGGTCGTGCAGGCGCACGGTCGTGACCGTCGGGCTCTCCTCGCGCAGTTCCGTCACGGTGGCATAGCGGGGCCGGTCGGGTTCGGGGGCGGGCAGGGTACGGGGGTCGGCGGGCGTGTCCAGCACGGTGAGGGTGTCTCCCGCGGCGACCTGGCCGCCCCGCACGACCCGCGCGAGTTGCCGCGCAGCACGGTGCCGTCCCGGTCCACGATGACACCGACCGCGTTGATCACCGTCGCGGCGAGGATCCTGATGCCCCCGATCCGCCGGAACGCGGCGCCCTGGCCGGCGAATTCGGTACGGGAGTACTCGACCTTGCCGACGGAGGCGCCGGCCCCCGCCCCGCAGCGGCCGACGGGGAACTCCCCGTGCCGGGCGGCGCGCATCGCGGCCCGGCCGAGGGCGGCGTCCGGGGTGCCGGCGTTGTCGCGGGCGCTGAAGTCGTAGATGATCGCCCCGGCCACGCACTTGAGCTGGTCCCAGTTGACGTCGTTGCCGACCCGGGTGAGGAGTTCCGCCGCGACGCCGGGCGCCGCGCCGAGCCCGTAGAGGGAGCCTCCGGCCAGACAGACGGCGTGCGCGAAGTGGTCGGCGCCGTAGGTGAGGCCGATGGCGCCGCCCCGGGCGTCGAGGGACATCCGGGCGCCCGCCGGGACATGGACCACGGCGACGCCGGTCGGGTGGTGCCGTGCTCGTCGGCGAGGGTGAACAGCAGCCGCAGCATGTCCTGCCGGACCTGCGCGTCGAGCGCCGCCGTGGGCTCGTCCGCGATCAGCACGGCCGGGGTGCGGGCCATCGCCATGGCGATGACGACCCGCTGGGCCATGCCGCCGGAGATCTCGTGCGGGTACAGGGCCAGGACCCGTTCGGGGTCCTTGATACGGACATGTTCCAGCCGTCGTACGAGGTCGGCCCGGCCGGGGCGGCGGATGCCCCCGGCACGCAGGGTGAGGGCGAGTTGGCGTCCGACGCGCAGGGTCGGGTCCAGGGCGCCCACCGGGTCCTGCGGGATGAAGCCGAGGCGTTCGCGGCGCAGCCGGGCCAGCCGGTCGCGCGGCAGGTCCAGGACGGACTCGCCGTCCACCAGGACCCGGCCCCGGGGGAATCGGGTCGTGCCGGGCAGCAGCCGGCCGATGAGAAGCCCGAGGGTGGACTTGCCGGACCCGGACTCGCCCACGATCCCGACAACTCCTTGCCCCATAGGGCCGGATCGTTCCGGCATGCCGGAAAACTATGTGCGGCACATGGTGATGTCAATGCGGTCGCGCGAAATTCTCCGAGGAGTGGAATGGCTTCCGGAAGTGATACGAAAAAAGGCATGGGTCTTTCGCGGACAACCGTGGAGGCTGTCCGCGAAAAACCCATGGGGGAATTCTCCGTGGCAGAGCGCGGGGGTTATTGCTGAGGGGAGTTGTGGACTCTATGGACCGTGTGGACTTCTTATCGGGTCGGGGTGGGGCGGCTGGAATTCCGGATGTTCAGCTCTATCGGAACCGAGCGTATGGTCCCTTGCGGTGTCTGCCGGGCGAGGATCTCGCACAGCAGCCGGGCGCATTCCGCCCCCACCGCGCGGGGATGGAGTTCGATGGACGTGATCGGGGGATCGGCCAGTCGCATCGACGAACTGTCCACACAGGACGCCAGCAGCAGATCCTCACCCACCGTGCGCCCGGCGGCGCGCAGTTCGGGCAGGATCGCCGCCGCGGCGCCATCGGCCGCGCACACGATCGCGTCGATACCGGGAGCGCGCACGAGCATCCGGCGCACCTCCGCCTGGAGCGCCTCGGGAGTGGAGCCGAACGGAGCCCGGTGGGTGAGGTCCGGCGCACCCCGCCGGGCACACCACTCGCTGTATGTGGCGCACAGGGTGGTGGCCCATTCGGCGGTGGTGTCCGAGGCCAGGAAAGCGACCTGGCGGGCCCCCCGCTCGCCGAGATGGTCGAGGAGTTGCTCCAGGTGGGTGTGGTGGTCGGAGAGGACGACCCCGGTGGACTCCTTGTCCCCGGCATAGCGTTCGGCCGTCACGACCGGCAGACCGCAGCTCATCAGCTGGTCGACCACCGGGTCACCGGCCATCGGGTCGCACAGCACCAGCCCGTCGACCTGGGGGGCGCCGGGCCCGTCGCCCAGATGTCCGGCGGACATCAGCGTGACATTGAGACTCGCCCTGGTCGCCTCCTCGATCACCCCGAACACGAACGACATGTAGTACTCGGCGCTGGTCAGGAACTCCGGGATGTGCAGCCCGATCGTCTCCGTCACCGAGGTGCGCAGCGACCGGGCGTTGCGGTTGGGCGCGTACCCCAGCTCCCGTGCCGCCGCCGTCACCGCCTCCCGGGTCGCCTCCGACACCCGCCCGTGTCCCCGCAGCGCGTCCGAGGCGGTGGTCCGGGAGACCTTCGCCAGGCGGGCCACGTCGGCGATGGTCGGTGTGGTGGGGAGGGGGACCCGGGGTGTGTTGGGGTCGGTCGGCGCGGCGGGCAGCGGGACCCGGGGCTCTTGGGTGTCCCGCGCCGCCGCCTGGCCGTGGGGCATGGTCACCATCCGTGGGTGAGGGTGTCGTCCAGCGCGGCCACGAACCGGTCCGCGCTCTCGGGGGTCAGACACAGCGGGGGCTTGATCTTCAGGACGCACTGCCGGTCCGAGGTGGGCTGGACGATCACGCCCAGTTCCCGCAGCCGCTCGCAGATCGCGGCGGTCTCCTCGGCGGCCGGTTCCCGGGTGACACGGTCCCGGACCAGCTCCACCCCGAGGTAGAGGCCGCTGCCGTGCACGGCACCGATCAGCGGATGACGCTCGGCCAGCTCCAGGAGCCCGTCCCGCAACCGGTCGCCGACGGAAAAGGCGTTCTCCTGGAGCCTCTCGTCCCTGATCACGTCGAGAACGGTCAGCCCGACCACCGAACTGACCGGACTCCCACCCGCCGACGAGAAGAAGTACCCCTGGGAGCGGTAGGCCGCCGCGATCTCCCGGGTGGTGATGACCGCACCCAGCGGATGCCCATTGCCCATCGCCTTGGCGACGGTGACGATGTCCGGTACGACGCCTTGCTGATCGAAGCCCCAGAAGTGTTGGCCGAGCCTGCCGTAGCCAACCTGGACCTCGTCGGCGATACAGAGTCCACCGGCCGCCCTGACCGCCGCGTACACCTGCTCCAGATACCCCTCGGGCAGGGCCATTCCGCCGGCGTTCCCGTAGTACGGCTCACAGATGAAGGCCCCGGGCGGCCGTCCCGACGCGGACAGTTCCTCGATCGCCGCGACGGCCTCGGGCCCGTACCGCACGGCGTCGGCTTCCCGGTGGATTCCCCGGTAGGCGTTGGGGGCGGGCAGCGTGTGCACCCAGCCGGGCCGGGAGGTGAGGGCACCCGGGTTGTCCGCGACGGAGGTGGAGACGGCGTCGCTGGCGTAGGTCCAGCCGTGGTACGCCTCCCCGATCGCGACCGTGTCCTGCCGTCCGGTCGCCGCCCAGGCCAGCCGCAGGGCGAGGTCCACGGCCTCGGAGCCGCTGTTGACCAGGAACACCTGGTCGAGCGGGGCGGGCAGCAGTTCGGCCAGCCGCTCCGACAGTTCCACGACGGAGGAGTAGTGGAAACGGGAGTTGGTGTTGAGCCGCTGCCACTGCCGGTGCACGGCGGCGCTGAGCCGGGGGTGGCCGTGGCCGAGGATGGTCACATTGTTGAGCATGTCCAGATAGCAGCGGCCCTCGGTGTCCACGAGGTACTGCCGCCAGCCGCGTTCGATCCGGGGCGGGGCGTCGTAGTAGTGCTCCTGCACGGCGGCGAAGGAGCGGTCACGCCGGGCGAGCAGCCCGGGGGGCGAGGCCGGGTTGTCCTCCGTGGCCTCGCCCGCCGGGGGGACCGGCTCCGCGCCGCGCGGGATCAGGAGCCGGTCGAGAAGGGCGGCGGGGAGGTCGGCGGGGGTGTCGATGACGAGGAGGGTGGGGTCCGCACAGCACGCGAGCCAGCCGGGCACGAGTCCAGGGGTGGCGAACCTGGGCGGGACGCCGTCGTCGGCGAGCCGGGTGAGCAGCACATGGGGGACCGGGGCGTCGGGGCGGGGGGTGAGGGTGGCTATGGCGTCGCCGGGCTGGACGGCCCGGCCCAGCTGGGCGGGGCTTCCGGGGCGGGACCCGTCCTCGGGGTCGGCGCCCTCGATGATCAGGCGCCAGCCGTCCTCCGTGGTGAGGGTGACCATGTGCGGACCCTGGTGGAGGGTGCCGGGCCAGGGCGCGGTGAGGGTCACCGGGTGGGCCGTGCGCACTTCCACGCCGAGGGCCGCCGTGGGCGCCGCCGGGTCGTCGGTACGGGACCGGGTGAGCCGGTGCTCACCGTGCCGGGTGAGGACGATGGCCGCCCCCTCGGTGAACTCCCGCGCGGCCAGGGTGTCCTCGGCGTCGGGGGCGAGCCAGGCGCCGTCGTGCAGTTCGTCGGAGAGGACGGACAGGTGCAGAGTGGAGAAAGCGCCGCCCGGCTCGGCGAGCAGCGGATGCAGTGCGGTGGGCGGGCCCGGCGGCGCGGGGTGACCGGTCTCCGCGCGGAAGGTCGCGGTCATCACCTCGGCGGGCACGGACAGGGCCGCCTCCAGCATGGCCCACTCACGGTCGAGGGCGGCGGTGGCGTAGTCGTTGCCGGGATCCTGGAGCGCGTCGAACCGCCCGCTGGCCACCAGCACGGCACAGCGCAGCACGATCAGCGGCCACAGCGCGTCGGCCTCGTCGGCGGTCAGGGGCCGCACCGCGTGGAAGGCACGGACGGCGGGCAGCACCGACGCGGGTCCGCTGTCGTGGTGGTGCAGCACCGAGGCGCAGGTGACGGCGAGTTCGGCGACGGCCCAGCCGGGCCCGAGATCGCCGAAGTCGATCACGCCGACCGGCCGGGGGCGGCCGTCGGGCCCCGGGTCGCAGACGACGTTGTTGTCGGTGACATCACCGTGGATGGTCTGGACGGGCAGTCGCGCGACATACGGCGCGAGCCGGGCGTGTGCGGCACGGGCGGCGGCGCGTACGTGCTCGGCCGCCGCCCGGTCGGTCAGCTGCGGGGTGAGGGCCTCCACCACGGCGAGCCCGTTGCGCAGGTCCCACAGCCGGGGGCCGTCCTCGTCCGGGGCGCTGAACCCGGCGAGCCCGGCGGCCACCCGTCCGGACAGCGCGCCGAGCCGGGCGACGACCTCCGGGGCGAGATAGCGGCTGTCCATGATGGGCTCGCCCGGAACATGGTCGAGCAGCCGGGCGCACAGGTCGACCCCGTCCACGGAGACCCGCTGGACGAAGGCGCCGTCGGTGCCGCGGCGGGCCCGGGGCAGCCGCAGGTCCGGCGCCGCGACCGAGAGCGCCTCGATCGCCCGTACCTGATGGTCCAGGACGGACGGCCGGGTCGCGGGATTGGCGATCTTCAGGACATGGTCGCCGCCGTCCTCGCTGCGCACCCGGTGGTTGAGATCCTGCTGGCTGCCGAGGTTGTGGAGTGTGCCACTGACGCCGAACCGCTCCTTCAGCACGGCTGTCAGCGCTCCCTCGCCGATGGCGACCATCGGCGGTATCAGCCAGTCTGCGGACGGGATGGCCATGGCGCTCCGATCAGTGACATGCGAGGACCGCCCGGCCGGCGGGCGGGGTGCCGTATTCCTGTTCTCCTGCCGTACTGCCGGAACGATCCGGCAGGAATGATGGTGAAGATAGGGACGGCCCGCGGAGTGTGTCAACGGCCCGGACGGAAATCGGGCGAACCGGGATCGGATCGTGGCCCGTGGGGGCGGGGGCGGACTGGCCGACGTCTGCGAATGACCCGCCGCCCGGAGCGCCGTATGGGAGGGGAATCGGCCAACTCCACGGAATGAGGGGTTGTTACCGGTCCGAGCTACGGCGCGGGGCGTGGTCGGCGGGAGGCGTGGGATTTCTGGGCGATCCGGCCATGGGCATCCGTCCGACGCTGGAGGCTGCCGCCCGGCCCAGGGGCTGATTTCGGCCGTCGGTGATGCTTCGTACCGCTCGTACGTTGGTACGAAAGCGATGTCCGCGTTCATGCTGGACGGTTGACGGGGACGGGTGGGCGGACGGCGCCGGGCTGTGCGGACGGATGGAACAGGGGTCTGTGGACGACATCGGCGTGCCGGATGACGGGGGCGGCGAGGAGCGGCTCGTCGGTCGGGGCGTGGACCTCGAAGCGATCGACGCCCTGCTGAACGCGCCCGGGGCCGGGCGGGCCGTGCTGCTCCAGGGGGAGGCGGGCGTGGGGAAGACCGCCGTACTGGACGCCCTCGCCCGGGCGGCGGCAGCGGGCGGGACGCGCGTACTGCGGGCCGCGGGCGTGGAGTTCGAGGCGGATGTGGCGTTCGCCGGGCTGAACCAGATCTTCTTCCCGCTGCGCGACGCCGTGGACAGCCTGGAGGCGGCGCACCGCGACGCGCTCCGGGTCGCCCTCGGACTCGGCGCCGGACCGCCGCCCGACCGGCTGCTCGTCGGCAACGCGGCGCTGCTCCTCCTCCACCGGGCCGCGGCGGACACGCCCCTGCTGGTCGTGGTGGACGACCTGCCGTGGATCGACCGGGCGAGCGCGGCCGTCCTCGGGTTCCTCGGCCGTCGGCTGACCGGCAGCGACATCGCACTGCTGGCCGCCGCGCGTTCCGGCGACCTCACCCACGAGCAGGACGAGGGGGTCGGCTCTCCGGGGGCTGCGGGAGGGGTGGGGGGATTGCCGTCGGCCGGGCCGCGGGGGGGGCGGCTGGCGGGGCCCAGCCGCAGCCGAGCTGCCCGCGCAGAGCACCTCGCGACGCGAGCCGAGCGCGGGGGCGGAGTCTCGGCGGAGACGG